>NZ_VPDK01000012.1:0-90933 GCF_013417725.1 Acinetobacter sp. YH12233 | reverse complement strand
TAAGTTCTTTATCCGACATAGACACCAACATATCAAACCGTCCGCTAAGAAAATTGCAACAGCGCATATTCTAAAAGCGGACATTTTTACTTTGGAGAAACCGGACATTTCTATTTTGGAGTTACAACAGAATTTCGTATAACCACCATTATGTTAAATAGATAGCAGTTGGGAGATTATTTATTCTTTCAATAGACAAAAACTTGCGGAATTTTTCTTAATTTGTAATCCTTGCGGCCAAGGGTGTCTAGCGTAGCTAAGACAGGTATTCGTTATAGTCGGGCCGCTATAATACGGATGACGAGTGCCTGTATGTTTAACCTAAATATCTTTAACAAGATCTCTAGCGAAGTATTGACCATCAAAAATGATCTTGAGCTGAATTCTGAAAATCAACTGATAACTAAGTATAAGACTTCTACTTCTGAAGATTATAAACAGGCTATTGTTTTGATTTTTAAAGAACGTGGCTATACACGTTTGGAAATAGGTCAATTACTTGGGGAGCCAAAAGCTTCATAAAATACCGATTAAACAAAGCTTGGATATAACATCCAGGCTTTATAAAAAAGTACCTAGCTGTTACCCTTGTCCTGATTTTTTTACTCTAAAACGTTCTTTCATCTTATGACACTTACGCCACCTTAAGTTTATTTATCGTCTTAAATCTGTAAATAACTCATCACTGTCTAGTGATGTGGTGTAGTCGTTTGTGTGTTGTATATATCACATCACTAGCCTATCTGAAAAATTAAAAAACAGGCTATGTTTATGTTATCTAATGTCCGAGAACAGTGGTTCTCTAACATCCGTGGGGATGTACTTGCCGGATTAGTCGTCGGTCTTGCACTCATCCCTGAAGCCATCGCATTTTCAATTATTGCAGGTGTAGATCCTAAAGTTGGTCTATACGCATCCTTCTGTATTGCCGTCGTGATTTCTTTCGTAGGTGGTCGTCCTGCCATGATTTCAGCAGCCACTGGTGCAATGGCGCTGCTTATGGTCACATTGGTCAAAGAGCATGGGCTTGAATATCTGCTGGCAGCAACAATTTTGACAGGCGTGATTCAAATATTGGCAGGCTATTTAAAGCTCGCCAAGTTAATGCGGTTTGTATCTAAATCTGTGGTTATTGGATTCGTAAATGCGTTAGCGATCTTAATTTTCATGGCTCAATTGCCTGAACTGATTAATGTGACCTGGCATGTATATGCTTTTGTTGCTTTAGGTTTAGCAATTATTTATCTATTCCCTCTGGTTCCCAAATTAGGAAAATTACTCCCTTCTCCACTAGTCTGCATCATTGCAATCACATTATTGGCAATCGCTTTAGGAATTGATGTACGGACCGTGGGCGATATGGGGTCTTTACCTGACACACTTCCAATGTTCTTGATTCCAGATATTCCTTTGAATATTGAAACATTGATGATTATTTTGCCTTATTCAGTCGCACTGGCGGCTGTAGGTTTACTTGAATCGATGATGACAGCAACTATCGTGGATGAAATGACTGATACGCCAAGTGATAAATATCAGGAATGTAAGGGACAAGGGATTGCGAATATTGCTTCTGGCTTTATGGGTGGCATGGCCGGTTGTGCAATGATTGGTCAATCTATGATTAACGTAAAATCAGGTGGCCTTACACGCTTATCAACATTCTCTGCGGGCATTTTTCTTCTTATTCTGGTTGTATTTATCAGCGACTGGCTCAAAGTGATTCCAATGGCTGCATTGGTAGCGGTAATGATAATGGTCTCTATCAGTACCTTTGAATGGAGTTCTGTCACTCAGTTAAAAGATAATCCTAAGAGTAGTAATATCGTCATGATTGCGACGGTGATTGTAGTTGTTGCTACGCATAACCTGGCTTTGGGTGTGTTAACAGGCGTATTACTTTCAGCCTTGTTCCTGGCGAATAAACTTGAAAATGATATCCAGGTGACAGCATCTTTTGAAGGAATGGCCCGTTTATATGAGTTGAGAGGTCAGATCTTCTTTAGTTCTTCTGAAAAATTCATGCAAGGTTTTGACTTTAAAGAGGATGTAAAGGAGGTGATTATTGATTTGACCCATTCTCACATTTGGGATGTAACATCAGTCGCCATGCTTGATTCTGTTGTAAATAAATTTCAAAAGAATGGTGCGAATGTCACAGTACGTGGTCTAAATGAAGCCAGTTCGATCATGATTGATAAGTATGGGACACATGCCAGAATTTAAGTTTTAAAAATTCTATATTTATATAGAATTTCTAAAATTAACATAATACACCTTATACGAATCTAAAAATGGGAGCCTTTAGCTCCCATTTTTACTATATTTTTAAAGTTTTAAGCGTGTTGTACTGTGAGTTTTAAGCCTAAAGCATTTACTACACGATTAATCGTATCAAAACGTGGTGCTGAATCCTGACGTAGGGCTTTGTAGAGTGCTTCACGCCCAATCCCTGCTTCTTTAGCGATTTGAGTCATGCCACGAGCTTTAGCAATAACACCAAGTGCATGGGCTAATTCAGCTGGATCATTTTCTTCAAGAACCATATTGAGATACATCACAATGTCTTCTTCAGTTTTGAGCGACTCAGCCATATCAAAACTTGGTAAATCAGCGACTTTAACCATTTTAATCCTCCAATGTTTTCGATAGTTTGACTGCCCGATCGATGTCTTGTTGTTGAGTTGATTTATCTCCACCACCAAGCATTACAATCACAACGTCACCATGTTGGATGTAATACATCCTCCATCCAGAACCGAAGAATTCTCTCATTTCCCAAACGCCATCTTGGAGAGGTTTAATGTCTCCCCAGTTTCCACGTTGAACCTTATCTAATCGACGATTCAGGCGGATACGGGTCATATTGTCTTTAATGCCATCCAACCATTCATCAAATTCTGGAAGACGTTTAATTTCAATCATGAGGATTCCTTATCTTCTCACTATATTGTATTCGATCGAATACAATATGCAAGTAATTTATACGAACATCCATTAATTTCGTATAACACCATTATGTTAAATACATAATTTTTTTGGTTAAAATTTAAACTTTTTTACTGTTTTTCAGGCAAGATGCATATTTTTTTGAAGCCATACTTTCCTTGTCAGATGTTCAAACATTTTAAGGAGAAAGCAATGACACAAACAGCGAATGATCAACGTGCTACAGTAAAAAATCCTAATAATATTCAACATGCGCAGAATCAGGACAACCGTAGCCGACAATTGAATCCTAATCATAAACCTACGAAATCTAAATAAGGATGAAAACTATGAGCACAGCAGGTTGGCCTAGTACTACTGGAAATCCATCAGGTGGTGGCCGAGACAATAATCCACCTCGTAAATAAAAATTTATTTATCTTGTAATATCAATTCAGAAGGCCAAAGATATTGGCCTTCTGAAGGATATTTCTTCAGGAAGGCTTCCCATATCACGATAAAATCTTCTGATGTAGCTAACGTAGAAACGCTGGCTGTTTTTTGAAAATGTTTATAATAAAAGTCTTGCCAAAAATATATTAACCATAGGCCAGCTATGGCATTAATACTTTCAAACCACTTATCTTCTGGAAGTTCATTTTTCAGGAATAAATAATTCTCTTCTGAGACTTGTTCATAAATTTCATCATTTTTAAACTCACCATAAGGTAGACCTAGGAACTCATAGACTTCATTCAAGTAGCATAGTCTTCTGTTTTCTCTAACTTTTTTAATTAGTTGTATAAATTCTTTAATTTGTTCATCTTCGAGAGAAGGATCTAACCATTGCTCAAAACCATTAGTTGGAGGAATAGTCTTCAGAATCTCGACTTTATGTCCTTTTGTTGCTTCAAACTTTGCATTTATCTTTAAGATAAATAAAAGAAAATCTGTAAAAGTTTTTGATGGGAAGTATGGTCGTTTATTTTTAAACTTAAACTTTAATGCTTGGTTTAGTGAGATTGATTGGAATCCCCACTTCTTAGAAATTAAATGATCTAAGTGAATTAAAATTAGCAGTATATTGACGCCAGAATTTCTAAGCATCTCATGACTAATAATATTCTTTAAATCACCGTTAAAGCTAAAGTTATTTACCAGAAAATCATGTAGTTTGCAGACATCTTCATATAAAAAATTATTTTTTTCTAATTCTGAAAATAGCTTTATATGCTCATTCCAATAAAAAAAATCGTTATTCTTAATTGGATATAGTTCTAAGATTTTTAAGCAGTATGCAAAATTATAGTTTTCTTCATCTACAGCTAAAGAAGTTGCTGAATTAAGTACGAAAAACCCCATTTCTGAAGCAAATTCGGATTTAATTTTAACTTTAGCTATTTCATCATTTTTAAATGGAACATTAGTATATTTTTTCTCAATTTTACCTAGTTTCTTAGCCAGGTTTTTATCCATATTTTTCAATATTAAACAGTAGAATTCTAAAGGATTCATGGATGCCCTAATTTTTTAAAAAATCTAAAATTAACATAATACACCTTATACGAAATGCGTTTGTAACTCCAAAATAGAAATGTCCGGTTTCTCCAAAGTAAAAATGTCCGCTTTTAGAATATGCGCTTTTGCGATTATCGAAGCGGACGGTTTGATATGTTGGTGTCTATGTCGGATAAAGAACTTAAACGATTGTCGGTCGTGCAGGAAATCTGCGATCAACGCATAACTCAATCCCAGGCTGCTCAGCTACTTCATATTTCAGAACGTCAGATCAGGCGTTTACTGCAAAAATACAAAGCTCAAGGCCCAGCTGCATTAGCCCATGCCGGTCGTGGTCAAACCAGCAATTCCAGGCTTCCTGAAGAACTCAGGCTCAAGTGCCTCAATATGGTTGCTGAGCAATTCCATGGTTTCGGACCCACTTTAGCGCATGAAAAGCTGACTACCATTCATGGATTCGATATTTCAGTGGAAACCCTGCGTTCCTGGATGATTGCAGCCGATTTATGGATTCCTCGCTCCAAACGCCTGAAACGCCCATATCAGCCTCGTTATAACCGGGACTGTTATGGTGAACTGATCCAAATTGATGGCTCACATCATGACTGGTTTGAAGGAAGAGCCCCTAAATGCTGTCTATTGGTGTTTATCGATGACGCCACAGGAAAATTGCAGCACTTACGCTTCTGTGAGTCAGAATCAGCCTTTGACTATATGATTTCAACACGTTTGTATGTTGAGCAGCATGGTAAGCCTTTAGCCTTCTACAGCGATAAACATTCAGTCTTCAGGGTGAATCAAAGCAGCAAGAAAGACACCAAGATTACGCAATTTGGGCGCGTACTCAGCACCCTGAATATCGATATTATCTTCGCTAATTCACCACAGGCCAAAGGCCGTGTAGAACGAGCCAATAGAACGCTTCAGGACCGTCTGATCAAAGAAATGCGCCTGGAAGGCATCTGTTCGATTGAACAAGCGAATGCCTGGCTACCCTGCTTCATTGAGCAATTCAATCAGAAGTTTGCCAAGATGGCCTTTAATCCCAAGGATCTACACCGGACTGTCACTGAAACAGCCGAAGAATTAGATGATATTTTTACCTGGCGTGAACCCCGCAGAGTCACGAATAGCCTGACGATTACTTATGATAAATGCGTATATCTCCTGGAAAACACGGAAGAAAACCAAAGATTGATTAGTAAGTATCTTGAGTTCCTGGAATACCCGGATGGTACAGTCGCGATTGAATATCAGGGAAGAAAAATCAATTACAGCATCTTCGATAAATTAAGTCAGCTTAACCAGCGAGAGATTGTTGAGAATAAACGTTTAGGTGCAGTTCTCAATCATATTCAACAACAGCATGAAGAATTGGAACAGCAAAACAAACGTAATCGTTCTCAATCTATGCCAAGCAGACGTGCACAGAAGACAGTAATCAAAGAACGAAATCTGAATCCTGTGCTTGACTTGGAAATGTCTGTATAGGACATTTCTATTTGGTTTTAAGGTAGGACATTACTACTTAGGAATAACAGCGTTATAATTCTCTATAGAAATCAATGCTGTAGTTTCTAGTTGATAGCCCATCTTCCCCAAGGTGGGCTTTTTTTATGATTTTTCACGTTCCACGCTTATTATTTAATCAAAAGACCTCTTGCGAAAGTATAGTTTATCTAATTTTTGAATTGGCTAAAACCTCATAAAATATAGCTTTTGGCTGCTTAAAATTTGACTAACGCAAGAATTCTAAAGTTTCTCAACTTTGATTAGCTCAAATAAATACCATTTCTCTTTTTCTAGGTCTCTTTAAATCACGAATTATGTAACTATAGAGTATAGCCTAACGGAACAAAATAAAGTCTTAAAAAGCAACTCAAAAACCGTATTTATAGACTTAATATTTAATTTCGGTACAATATGTATTTAATTATCTAAACTCTAACGGTACAGAATGCCTAATCAGGTCGGATATATTCGAGTCAGTTCAACTGAACAAAATACTGAACGTCAATTAGATGGAATCAGCCTGGATAAGACCTTTACTGAAAAGGCAAGCGGTGGTAGCCGTGAACGTCCTCAGTTAAATGCAATGCTCGACTATCTGCGTGAAGGTGATACGGTGCATGTTCATAGTATTGATCGTCTGGCACGTAATACAAATGATCTGAACGAAATTGTGAATAGTCTGAATGATCGTGGTATAACCATTATTTTTCATAAAGAGAATTTGACCTTCAGTCATGATGTAGCACAATCGGCAATAAATAAACTCATGTTTCAGATGCTTGCTGCATTTGCAGAGTTTGAACGCTCCATGATCCGTGAGCGTCAAAAGGAAGGAATTGCAAAAGCCAAAGCGAAGGGCTTATATAAGGGAAGAAAGCGGAAGGTTGACTATGTTGAAATACGAAAAGCAATGGCTGAAGAAAATTCAACATTTAGAGGTGTTGCAGAAAAGTTTAAAGTAGGGATAGCAACAGTACAAAGAGCTTTAAAAGAAGAAACTAATAATCAATAAGGTTGATTAATGAAGACGCTTAGATATTCAAATTTAGAAAAGATCATGACCATTTATACTGAAATTTCTACTTATATTACATTTCATAATGCGACTGGTTTAACAGATATAAATAAATCAATGGAAGATTTTTGAACCGTACCGGGTTTGTCGGAGACCAAGCTTTCTGAGAGAATGTCCCGATGAAAAAAGTAAAATATACCCCTGAAATCAGAGAAAGAGCGGTTCAATTATTGATTGAATCCGAGAAAGATTATCCATCGAATTGGGCTGCGATCACCGCTATTGCTCCCTGAGCAGTATACTGCGCAAGGGTTGTACTCCTGAAACACTACGTGTTTGGTATCAAAAATATTTAGATAAACAAAATCCAGTTAAAGTACAGCAGCTTTCAGACCAAGAACGTATCAAACAACTCGAACGCGAAAATAAAGAACTGCAACGCGCCAATGAAATTCTACGTAAAGCAGCCGCTTTTTTCGCCCAGGCGGAGCTCGACCGCCCACACAAATAATGGTGGATTTTATCCATAATAATAAAGAGCTGTACGGAGTCGAGGCGATTTGTAGAATTTTACCGATCGCACCTTCAACCTATTACCGGACTCTAGATCTCTGTGAAAATCCAGAACATCGAGCAAAGCGAGATTTACATGACTTGCATCATGCTGAGGAGATTAAACGAATTTGGAAGGAAAGTTCAGGTCGGTATGGTGTACGTAAAGTCTGGCAAAAACTGAAACGTGAAGGCTATATTATTGCGCGCTGTACTGTTGCTCGATTAATGCAAAAGCTAGGTATAAAAGGTGTTTGGCGTGGTAAGAACAAACAAACCACCCGTAGCCGAGATGATCAAAAACGAGCGGATGACTTGGTAAAACGTAATTTTACTGCTGATCATCCTGACCAACTGTGGGTGAGTGACTTTACGTATATTCAAACAAATTCAGGCTGGGTTTATACTGCATTTATTATTGATGTGTTCTCACGAGCAATTGTTGGATGGAAAGTATCGACACGGATGAATACAGATATGGTGCTCGATGCATTGGAGCAAGCATTTAGGGCGGCAGAGGGGGCTGGAACGCTGAGTGCGCCCATGCCGCATTGCAAAGCAAAAGATAATCGGATAAAATGTAGCAATTCATATTCGTAAGCGTGGAGTAATCAGATGGGAAATTCCAAGTCAGCAGACAAGTAAGCCGCAACAACCAGTATTGTTGTTGCGGCGCTCTGTAAGGCTAGTCTCATCTGATTGCTGACGAGCAGACGTCGCCCGGTATTCCTTAATCGAGGGTTGATTCGTCATGACCACCACACGCCCCGCGTGGGCCTATACGCTGCCGGCAGCACTGCTGCTGATGGCTCCTTTCGACATCCTCGCTTCACTGGCGATGGATATTTATCTCCCTGTCGTTCCAGCGATGCCCGGCATCCTGAACACGACGCCCGCTATGATCCAACTCACGTTGAGCCTCTATATGGTGATGCTCGGCGTGGGCCAGGTGATTTTTGGTCCGCTCTCAGACAGAATCGGGCGACGGCCAATTCTACTTGCGGGCGCAACGGCTTTCGTCATTGCGTCTCTGGGAGCAGCTTGGTCTTCAACTGCACCGGCCTTTGTCGCTTTCCGTCTACTTCAAGCAGTGGGCGCGTCGGCCATGCTGGTGGCGACGTTCGCGACGGTTCGCGACGTTTATGCCAACCGTCCTGAGGGTGTCGTCATCTACGGCCTTTTCAGTTCGATGCTGGCGTTCGTGCCTGCGCTCGGCCCTATCGCCGGAGTATTGATCGGCGAGTTCTTGGGATGGCAGGCGATATTCATTACTTTGGCTATACTGGCGATGCTCGCACTCCTAAATGCGGGTTTCAGGTGGCACGAAACCCGCCCTCTGGATCAAGTCAAGACGCGCCGATCTGTCTTGCCGATCTTCGCGAGTCCGGCTTTTTGGGTTTACACTGTCGGCTTTAGCGCCGGTATGGGCACCTACTTCGTCTTCTTCTCGACGGCTCCCCGTGTGCTCATAGGCCAAGCGGAATATTCCGAGATCGGATTCAGCTTTGCCTTCGCCACTGTCGCGCTTGTAATGATCGTGACAACCCGTTTCGCGAAGTCCTTTGTCGCCAGATGGGGCATCGCAGGATGCGTGGCGCGTGGGATGGCGTTGCTTGTTTGCGGAGCGGTCCTGTTGGGGATCGGCGAACTTTACGGCTCGCCGTCATTCCTCACCTTCATCCTACCGATGTGGGTTGTCGCGGTCGGTATTGTCTTCACGGTGTCCGTTACCGCGAACGGCGCTTTGGCAGAGTTCGACGACATCGCGGGATCAGCGGTCGCGTTCTACTTCTGCGTTCAAAGCCTGATAGTCAGCATTGTCGGGACATTGGCGGTGGCACTTTTAAACGGTGACACAGCGTGGCCCGTGATCTGTTACGCCACGGCGATGGCGGTACTGGTTTCGTTGGGGCTGGTGCTCCTTCGGCTCCGTGGGGCTGCCACCGAGAAGTCGCCAGTCGTCTAACCGACGACTGGTAGCAGGCCCGCTCCGATGCGGCGCACTAACCATCGAAACCTCGTGAATGTCGGTATCCTGTCTGGCAGGATACCGCTCATTTCCCTTGTTCAGTTCATCGCCGTCGCCGAGCATCTGAATTTTCGGCATGCGGCCAAGGCACTTGGTATCAGCCAGTCGAGCGTCAGCGCGCGTGTGAAAGCGCTGGAGGATAACCTTGGTGTCCTGCTATTTGAGCGCCATGCGCGGGGCGTTCGGCTAACAGACGCAGGCAGGCACTTCATGGAGCGTGTCACGGCGGGTGTCGATCAACTCGATCACGCAGTGAAGACCGCAGGCATGACAGCTCAAGGAGAATACGGCCGGCTTCGCATCGGCATCCATGCCTTAATCCCACGCAGCTTTCTCACGGAGCTGATCCGTCATTATCGGGAAGAACATACGGGCATTGAGGTTGAGATCACCGAAGGCACAGCCCGCGATGCGGTGATGCAGCTTCGTGCTGACCAGCTCGACGTGGTGTTCGTCGCGGGCAAGCCCGAGATGCCCGACTGCCATACCCGACCGATCTGGACCGAACCGCTGGTGGCCGTGCTATCGGATGGGCATCGCCTCGCCGGGCAGTCCGCAATCACTTGGTCCGATCTGGTCGGCGAGACTTTCATTGTTCGCTATGGTGGCACCGGCCCGCAGGTCCATGACCATATCGTGCTGCGCCTTGCCGGGCGTTGGCCCGCACCGTCGATCCGGCGCTTTGATGTGGGGCGCGACACGCTGCTATCTATGGTCGGACAAGGCTTCGGCATCACTATCGTCGGCGAGGCAACGTCATTGTTGCCGACGACCGGCATCGTCTTCCTGCCCTTCCTCGATGAACCGGAGCCGGTTGCCTTTACAGCCGTCTGGTCGCCGTTCAATCGCAACTCCGCACTGAAAAATCTACTCAACCTCGCAGGCAAAATGAAGCGTGACGGCGATTCGCCCAATCGTTTCCTGGATGGCACTCGACCGGCACGATAACGGCACAGGCGATCCATCCTATTTGCCGCCGATAGTATCCGGCAGCCCTCCGGCATCCTCTTTCCTGTTGCCCGTCCCGATTTTGCCTACTCTCTGATCGGCTCCGTCTCTTTTGCCGACTGGAGCCTGCATTGCGCGGAGGCCGAATCCTTTGGGGTCAGATCGCCGTAGTCATCACCATCGTTCTGGTGATGACACTGAGAAATTTGACGATAATCAAAATACTGACCTGCAAAGAAGCGCTGCATACGTCGATAAAATGATTGTGGTAAACACTTGATGGGCAAGGCTTTAGATGCAGAAGAAAGATTACATGTTTGCTTTAAAATAATCACAAGCATGATGAGCGCAAAGCACTTTAAATGTGACTTGTTCCATTTTAGAGATTTGTTTAAGATAAGATATAACTCATTGAGATGTGTCATAGTATTCGTCGTTAGAAAACAATTATTGTGACATTATTTCAATGAGTTATCTATTTTTGTCGTGTACAGAGATTATTATAGAAGCCCCCATGAATAAATCGCTCATCATTTTCGGCATCGTCAACATAACCTCGGACAGTTTCTCCGATGGAGGCCGGTATCTGGCGCCAGACGCAGCCATTGCGCAGGCGCGTAAGCTGATGGCCGAGGGGGCAGATGTGATCGACCTCGGTCCGGCATCCAGCAATCCCGACGCCGCGCCTGTTTCGTCCGACACAGAAATCGCGCGTATCGCGCCGGTGCTGGACGCGCTCAAGGCAGATGGCATTCCCGTCTCGCTCGACAGTTATCAACCCGCGACGCAAGCCTATGCCTTGTCGCGTGGTGTGGCCTATCTCAATGATATTCGCGGTTTTCCAGACGCTGCGTTCTATCCGCAATTGGCGAAATCATCTGCCAAACTCGTCGTTATGCATTCGGTGCAAGACGGGCAGGCAGATCGGCGCGAGGCACCCGCTGGCGACATCATGGATCACATTGCGGCGTTCTTTGACGCGCGCATCGCGGCGCTGACGGGTGCCGGTATCAAACGCAACCGCCTTGTCCTTGATCCCGGCATGGGGTTTTTTCTGGGGGCTGCTCCCGAAACCTCGCTCTCGGTGCTGGCGCGGTTCGATGAATTGCGGCTGCGCTTCGATTTGCCGGTGCTTCTGTCTGTTTCGCGCAAATCCTTTCTGCGCGCGCTCACAGGCCGTGGTCCGGGGGATGTCGGGGCCGCGACACTCGCTGCAGAGCTTGCCGCCGCCGCAGGTGGAGCTGACTTCATCCGCACACACGAGCCGCGCCCCTTGCGCGACGGGCTGGCGGTATTGGCGGCGCTGAAAGAAACCGCAAGAATTCGTTAACTGCACATTCGGGATATTTCTCTATATTCGCGGTTCAGCAGGCATGTCCCCTTTGAGGGCGACCCGACGACAGGATAATCGACCTTATGGTGCGCAAATATTTCGGCACAGACGGTATTCGTGGCAAAGCCAACGAAGGCGCGATGACGGCGGAAACCGCCTTGCGCGTCGGCATGGCGGCTGGCCGTGTCTTTCGTCGCGGTGACCACCGCCATCGTGTCGTGATCGGCAAGGATACGCGCCTGTCGGGCTATATGCTTGAACCCGCGCTCACAGCCGGTTTCACCTCGATGGGCATGGACGTATTCCTTTTTGGCCCGCTGCCGACAACGTAATAGGAAGAATAAACGCCCTTTTCACCCAAGTCCAAATTAATTTGCCGATTCCATAATCAGGGTGTATTACAATTCCATAGAGTTTTTCAATCCAGGTGGTTTAGCTGATAACTTAACGATTGATCAGCTTCTTCGTGAAGATTACTCGCCATGGGCGCGCAATAAAAGGATATCTGCCACGTTCAAAGAAGCGCATTTTATTGAAAAATATGGGTCAGGCATCAAACGAATCCAAGAAGGCTTCGCATCCTATGGTCTGCGTCCCCCTGTCTTTGAAAATTTCCAGCACGGTTTTCGAGTTATTGTCTCATCAAAGCTACTTTTCGAATCTAATGAGGGAGTAAGTGAGGGAGTAAATCTACTATTTAATCAGATAAGAACTAATCCAGGAAAGCGTGCACCATTTTTAGTAAACGAGCTATTAGTTCCTGTCAAGATAGTAGAGCGGTGGCTCAAAATCTTAAGAGATGATCATAAAATCGAGTTTCGAGGAGCTCCTAAAAGTGGAGGATACTGGCTAAAATAGAAATCAATGATACTCTTAAGTGGCACCAATCGAACTCCTATTTTAGCATTTAAAAAAGTATCCTCACATCATTTTATTGAACAATACCTAAGGCTGCTCTGGCGGCATTGATATGATTATCGTCGTTGCACTCTACCGCAAAAGCGCCATATGCTAATGGAGCTGCAGCAGCCCTCTCTATAGATTGTTCGTAGAGCCTATCCCATATCGTTCCGCCTTGTTTAGCATACTCCGTTATCAAACTCTTCAGGCTATCCTCTCCAAAAACCGATACGTGACCAGAAAAGTCCAGTGCAGGATCACCCATATGCGCAGTAGACCAATCTATGATACCAGAGGTCTTACCTTCCTTCGAGGTTAAGACATGCCCTGCATAGAGATCGCCATGGATGAAACAAGTGAATTCAGGCCACAAAGGGTCATTGTCCAACCATCTACGGTATCTGTTTTCCAACGGCTCGCTGATACCTATCTCAGATTTCACCAAGTGGATACGGTCAGCTATTTCGGTCCTCAATTCACTTGGAGTCATTATTTTCAAGTTGCTCTTTCTCACATCGTCAGCTGTAATACGATGTAATTCGGCCAATGATTTTGCCAGAGACTCCACATAAGCTATGCTATCGCGATCTATGTTCCAAGAAACCTCATGTGTTATCGCATCGAATGTCAGAGCAGGCGCATCCTCCAGTAAAGGGTAGGCTATTAGGCGCTCCGATACAATTTTCCAATCAGGGACATTGATCGACAGGTTTCTTTTGGCTAAATCCAATATTCTACTTTCATTTTCGATTTGTTCAAGCATATCGCTTCTTCGAGGTATACGGAGTACCCAGTTCTCACCGTTTACTTCCTTTACAAAGGCAACTCTAAAGTCGATGCCCATCTCATTGACGCTCATCTCTTCCGAAATTCTCAGCCCATGCTCTAGGGCTAATGTTTGCATATCTTCGATTGTCATTTCTATACTGTTTTCTTTTATTAAATTGGTACCAGTTCCCCCGACAGGACATTCTGAATGTCATATACAGGTGTAACACTTTACCCATATTCTTTTCGTATGGATAACACTTCCCATCAGGGAACAAAAATCTGATACATGAATTAATTGTGAGACAGTAGACCTACTGTCGCATTGAAGCCATCTCGGCGACTATTTGATTAGGAAAACCAAGGCTTTGCCATCATAGCCTTATCATAGAAGTATAACATAGTTGTAAAGATAGAAAATTATTTTTTATTCATCCATGATGTTATTATTTTATAATAACATCATCTAAACATGTCCTGTCGCTCTTTTGTGCTGTGATATTTCATACCTATTAACTGCTTTCGTTTGAATTATACGACGTTCTACTCACAATAGGGCAAGGGTTACTCATTCCGTAGGATGCGGTTCACGTATAGGAAGAATAAACGCCCTTTTCACCCAAGTCCAACAGCTTTGGACCGCAGTTGACTCTTTCGACACCCCTGCGATGCAACCCAATCCGGCTGACGGGGAGCCAGCAACGCTGAAAATTTACCCTCCTCTTTCCCACTAGCGGCTCCTTTTCCGACAACCAGCACGGCGGATCCCTGCCGCGGCGCTGTGAACGCAGCATTTTGATTGGTATCGTTGGCCTTCAGGCTCGTCAGTCAAACAGACCCAGGAGCAGCTCAGCCGGTGGCGCCCGGCTTTCGGGTAACGCCCTGGTCCCGCTGGTTTCGGCTTTGTGCTTCAGGTGATCAAGGATCTGCTTGATCACTATAGGGTCTTCAATGCAGGCGATGACTTTCATGGCGCCGCCGCAGCCGCTGCAGGTCTCGATGTCGATATTGAAAACACGCTTGAGCCGTTGCGCCCATGTCATCGACGCTCGCCGTTGTGCTGGTGTTGCCGGTTCATCAGCCACCCTGACCTTGTTGCCCCTGCCCCGTTTTGCCGGCGTGACCAACGCCCGGTGCCGACTGTTGGGTGCGAACACCCCGTGGAAGCGGGTTAGGTTGACTCTGGGCTTCGGTACCAGGGCGGCCAGCCTTGCAATGAAATCCAATGGTTCGAAAATGACGTGCGTGGTGCCGTCCCGGTACGGCGTCTTGAGCTGGTAGCGCACGTTGCCGCCTCGTGTTAACGACAGCCGCTTCTCGGATACCGCCGGGCGGCTGATGTACCGGCACAGCCGTTCGAGCTTCTTGCGTTCATCGGCCCTGGCCGCCACGCCGGCGTGCAGGCTGGACCCGGCTACCTTGCCAATCCCGTCACCGAACGGATCACCACTGGTCGGCAGAGTTTGCAAAGTGAACACCTTTCGCCCCGCCTGTGAACCGACAGCGATACGGTAAGTGATCGAGTGCCCCAGCAGGGGTGTCATCGGGTCGTCATCCACCGCATCCGAGGCCAGATAGCTGTTTTCGACATCCCGTTCCAGCAGGCCTTGCCGTTCCAGATAGCGACCCACCCGGTGGGCGATGGTGTGCGTCAGCTGGGTGAGCTCTGGGCTGGTCGGCGCCTTGACCCAGCGGAAACGCGCTGAGCCGTGGGATTGCTCGACATACACACCGTCGAGAAACAGCATGTGGAAGTGAACATTCAGATTGAGCGCCGATCCAAAACGCTGGATCAGGGTGACCGCGCCCGTCTTGGCCACTTGGTGGGTATGGCCCGCTTTCTTGACCAGGTGCGTGGCAATGACGCGGTAAACGATGCCCAGCACCCACCCCATGATCTCGGGCCGGCTGGCAAACAGGAAACGCAGCTGAAACGGGAAGCTCAACACCCACTGACGCATGGGTTGTTCAGGCAGTACTTCATCAACCAGCAAGGCGGCACTTTCGGCCATCCGCCGCGCCCCACAGCTCGGGCAGAAACCGCGACGCTTACAGCTGAAAGCGACCAGGTGCTCGGCGTGGCAAGACTCGCAGCGAACCCGTAGAAAGCCATGCTCCAGCCGCCCGCATTGGAGAAATTCTTCAAATTCCCGTTGCACATAGCCCGGCAATTCCTTTCCCTGCTCTGCCATAAGCGCAGCGAATGCCGGGTAATACTCGTCAACGATCTGATAGAGAAGGGTTTGCTCGGGTCGGTGGCTCTGGTAACGACCAGTATCCCGATCCCGGCTGGCCGTCCTGGCCGCCACATGAGGCATGTTCCGCGTCCTTGCAATACTGTGTTTACATACAGTCTATCGCTTAGCGGAAAGTTCTTTTACCCTCAGCCGAAATGCCTGCCGTTGCTAGACATTGCCAGCCAGTGCCCGTCACTCCCACTCTATTGATGTGTGCTTAAAAAACAGGAGGGTTTAACTTGGTAAACTATACATACTCATTAGGAGTTTACCATGAGCAAGAAACAGAAGACTTACACCGCAGAATTTAAAGCTGAAGCCATAAAAGCCATTGAAGAGAACCAAGGTAATGTATCGGAATCCGCTAGACAACTTGGCATTTCAATGCAAACCCTTTCGAACTGGAATAACAAAGCAAAGGCTGGAACTTTAGCAGGCACAAAACAGTATTCGCCCGATCTAAACGCCTTACTCGAAGAAAATAAGAAGCTTAAACAACAGCTCAAAACAGCTGAAATGGAACGTGAATTTTTAAAAAAGGCAGCAGCGTACTTTGCCAAAGAAAGTCAGTGAGGTACGCCTATATGAAATCGCAAAGCCACTTATTTCCGATTATTTTAATGGCTCGATTACTTCGTGTATCCGTTTCTCGCTTTTATGATTGGCTAAAGCGAGGCATGAGTAAAAGATCAATTCAGCGAAATCAGCAGACAATTTTGGTCAAAATAGCCCATGAAGAAACCAAACAAAGCTATGGCTATGTTCGATTAACCAAGCATTTACAAGCGCAAGGTATCAAAATAAGTACGTATGCTGTGCGCCAAATAAAAAAATCAAATCAGTTGTATTGTAAGCGCCATAAGCGTTTCAAAAGAACCACGAACAGTGATCACAACCGTTCTATTTATGACAATTTACTCAAGCAACAGTTTTCAATGACGAAGCCTAATCTTGCGTGGTCGAGTGACATTACCTACATTTGGACGGCTGAGGGCTGGTTGTACTTGGCAGCTGTCAAAGATCTTTACACGAAACAGGTTGTTGGCTATAGCTTAAATGAGCGCATGACAGCCAAGCTTGTTTGTGATGCATTGAATATGGCTATTCGCAATCAGAAACCTGCTAAAGATCTCATTGTACATTCAGATAGAGGCAGCCAATATTGCAGTAATGAATATCGAAACTTACTTGAGAAATTTGATTTTCAGGGTTCAATGAGCAAAAAAGGCGACTGCTTTGATAATGCACCGATAGAGAGTTTCTGGGGCATACTCAAAAATGAACTAGTCCATCATCGCAACTACAAAACAAGGGAAGAAGCCAAAGCGGATATTACAAAATATATAGAGTTATTTTATAATCAGCGAAGAATTCAAAAAGGCTTGGATTTTAAGACACCAAATCAAATGGCAGAAGACTTTTATCGGTTAGCTGCCTAGAATCTCCCAAGTGAAAGTCTCCTGCTAATTCAGCACACATCACTGTTGATAAATTTTCTAAACAAAAAGGATCAAACTAATCTATAAGCTTTGTGGGTTAGAAAAAAAATAACTCACTTTGCATTGATCATATTTAAATTCTTGTTTTATCCATAGCACTAACCTATTAATTTTAAAAAATAATAGGTACTGGCTAAATAGCAAATCGATACATATCTTTTTCATAGAGGAAATATGATTTTAGTAAGTTCTTGTCTGGCTGGCTTAAAGGTACGTTATAACGGGACGCATAGCTTAAACGAAAAAATCGAAAAATTAGTCAAAGATGGAAAAGCTACTATGGTATGTCCAGAGATTCTTGGCGGTTTATCAACACCACGCGAACCTGCCGAGATTTCGGGAGGTAATGGCGATGATGTCTTAGATGGAAAAGCCTGTGTAATTGAAAAATCAGGAAAGGATGTGACTTCAATCTATATTGAAGGGGCATATAGAACTTTAAAAAAAGTTCAATTATTAAAAGCTACTCTGGTAGTGCTTAAAGAAAATAGCCCTTCATGTGGTAGTTCAATGATTTACGATGGTCAATTTAATGGGAATAAGATCTATGGCAATGGAGTTACCTCCGCTTTGCTTAAACGTCATAATATAAAAGTCATTTCAGAAGAAACTTTTTGGCAACTTTTACCCTAGTTCCTCCGCTTTTATTTAAAATCTTCATGCAACTCCAACCACGCCCCCCTTTGCAATATCAAGTCTCTTCGGTATTTAGAGATATAGTGAGGTAATAATCTAAGAAGCATATCCATTACTTCCACATCAGTTAAAAAGTAGTGGTTCAATTTTATGCTGTAATTCTTTAACAATTTTAGCAAGCTGATCATGTAAAACTAACCAACATTGCTCATGACCTTGCCCAATATATTCATCTATTATGAGTTGCAAAATGTCTTGATCTATCTGACTTAAGAATTCTAAAAACCATGTCGCAGCAACATCCTTGGCAACTATTGTTTTATGATCTAATGTATAAGCTATACGGCATAGCGCTAAAATTTGATTACATTCATCCTGATCGTCTTTCCAATGAGCAATAATTTGTGGATAAGTTTTTTGCATGGCAAATATTAATTGTTCATAGCTAATTGGATTTAACCAATCGCAAATATCAGGTCCAAAGATAGTAATGTTATGTAATTGGGCAGTTTTAAGTAAAATACTAATATCTGGATCAGATTGACTATAAAGTAATTCACCTTTGAGTAATTCTTCTCTCAACCACTCGCCATATTGTAGCTGATATGTATATGGATGATTTTTATTGGTAATACTCCCTTTTTCTAATATCGTAATTTCTAAGGCACGCGCTGTAGCATGACCAATCGGAACAGATATATTTAGAAAATTCTGCGCTAATTGTTTTCTTTCCTGATCGGTAATTTCACGTTCAATAATAACTAAAATATCAAGATCACTTTTATGTTTTAAACCACCATCAACATACGAACCATATAAATAAATAGCATAAAGCTTATCTTTAAAATTTTTTTGTAAAAGCTGTTTTACACTTTCAACTTGGCGACACTCTTCATCATTTAAGCTTTGCATATGATTTTTAATTTAAAAAAATAAGTAATGAATTCATAGAGCATTATACAGAATAAGTGTAAATAATTTAATCAATTAGTAAATAACATACTATTTTTACAATATATTTACTTTCAATATAGAGTTTAATACATAAAACTCTATCAATCAAAAAAAGCTTGAAACAACATCTGAATAGTAAGAGTCATTTCCTCCTCACTTAGAGATGGATCCGGAAATTTGAACAACTCCTATAAGTGATACTCTGCTCCTCAAATGATGTTATAAACATCAATATATGGAGTATTTTATGGCACGTAGACCAAGAAGAAATCATTCAAACGACTTTAAGGCTAAGGTAGCACTTGCTGCGATCAAAGCAGAAAAAACACTTGCTGAATTGAGTTCTGAGTTTGATGTTCATCAAAACCAAATTATTGACTGGAAAAATCAATTGATCTCAGCTTCCTCACAAGCTTTCGATCAATCAAAAGCTCCATCAGAACCTCCCATTGATCTTAAAAAGTTACATGCAAAAATCGGTGAGCAGGCATTAGAAATTGATTTTTTAGAAGGTGTGTTGAAGAAACTGGGCCGCTTCAACCACAAAAGTTAATCGATCACTCACTTCAGATTTCAGTATCTAAACAAGCTAAGTTACTGAAAGTCTCTCGTGGTTGTTATTATTATCGCCCAAAACCTGTTAGCTCATCAGATCTGAAGCTGATGCGATGTATTGATGAATTACATATGCAATATCCTTTTGCAGGCAGTCGTATGATGCGTGATTTGTTGAATCGTCAAGGGCATCATATAGGACGACGTCATACACGTACTTTAATGAAGAAAATGGGTATTCAGGCGTTATATTGCAAACCAAATTTAAGCCAGGCTAATCAAGCTCACCGTAAATATCCATATCTGCTCAAAGGATTGGCTATTCAGCGCAGTAATCAAGTGTGGTCTACTGATATAACGTATATCCCTATGGCAAAAGGCTTTGTTTATTTATGTGCTGTGATTGATTGGCATAGCCGCAAGGTACTTGCGCATAGGGTATCGATTAGTATGGAGGTGGATTTTTGTATTTCGGCTTTAAATGAAGCGATTGAAAAATATGGATCACCTGAAATATTGAATACAGACCAAGGCAGTCAGTTCACCAGTGATGCATTTATTGATGTATTGAAATCAAATGGCATTCAAATCAGTATGGATGGTAAAGGTCGATGGGTAGATAATGTGATGGTTGAACGATTATGGCGGAGCGTTAAATATGAAGAGGTGTATCTCAAAGCTTATAGCAGTGTCACAGATGCGAAAAAGCAATTGAGTGCATATTTTGAGTTTTATAATCTGAAACGACCTCATTCGAGTCTAGACAAAATGACACCAAATGAGTTTTACTATGATCAGCTACCCCAACAAAACAAGGTGGCTTAACTAGAGCGGAATATCACTTATAAATACGCTTTTAGTTGTTCAAACAAGTGGAACCACCTCTGTTTGTAATGATATTTTATAAAATTCAATATTAGATCTGCAGAGAAAAACTTATCAAACTAAGTATTGGCTAGTCTTTTTCTTCGAAAAACTTATCAAACGAAGTATTAAGTTAATCTTTTTCTTCAACTTCTTCCTTAAACTCAAACAAATCATTCATCGTACAGTTAAAGTACTTACACAACTTATCGGCGACTGGTAATTCAATACGTACAGCACGGTCATAATACATACTTGTGAGCGTGTTGCGATTGATACCTGTTGCATGCACCACTTCACTTAATTTTAAAATTTTTCTATCGCCCATGAGGCTAGATAACTTACAAGTAATCATATTTAAATTAATTTACAAAAAATAACTTGCTGTGGGTTATTTGAAGTTGTTGACTGAGTAATACTTTGCTAAAATTAACCTACAGCAGGTTATTACAACTTATAGAAAGTATATTTTATCCATTTCAACTAAATTATAACTTTTTAAATATAAGGATTGAACCTGCATTAGATTATTTTGTGGAGATGACCGCCGTGTTACCAAATGAGTTATTGATCAGCCAGCAAGCTCGTGACTTAGGAAATCAATTAATTAAAGAAATGAACATCAATAGAAGTTATGGAATGGCTAATTTTCTTGGAGTAAATACTTGCTATGATAATCATCAGGCTGTACTTATTTGGACATTTCAACTGCTTGAAAGGGAACCTGCCTTAAATGAATTAGCAGAAATTAAAAAATATTTTCTTTTAATCTTTCCAGATAGTGTTTATCAATTAGCCTAAGTTGTTTTTAAAATTAATTTATTAAATAAAAAGCACTAAATCAAAGAAAGCTTTATTTAAAAATACCTATTAATTCAAAAACATACCATTTACTGAATATATGAAGCATAGGTTCCTGCTCTATCACTCACTCGTACTAAAATTACATCGCTCTTTTTACTGATACTAAACAATTTATGTCCACGCCACGTTCTGCGGCTTCGAGGGCTAGTTTTTGTTGAACCACTGAGAACAAGGACAACAAACTGCCTACTATATTTTCCCGGAGAGTGGTGTAGGAACTTTTTCATTATTGCTAATCATATCAGCGACAACATCAGCAACGAGCTCCTCTATTCCTGAGAATGCTTTAGACTGATCCGCATCAAGCCAAGACAATGATGGAAACTCAGCACATCATTCGTTTAAGACCTATTTTAATGACGGCACTGGTCGCAAGTTTAGGTTTTATTCCAATGGCGTTAAACACTGGAATTGGTGCAGAAGTACAACGACCACTAGCAACAGTTGTTATCGGCGGTATTGTATCTTCTACAATTTTAACTTTGTTTGTATTGCCTATTTTATATCAATGGGCGCATGGCTCTGAGAGTAGCAAACAGCAATCCGACGAAATTTAAAATCAAAAAAAGCAGCTTAATTACTAGGTTATGCCTAATTAAGCTGCTTTTAATATTGTATGCCCAACATTTTATTGATAAAGCTTACTGCGCTTCATCCCGACAATTTTCATTTAAAAACTCAAACTCTATCGTTGTATGCGATAAATGATAGGAAGATAATTTAGCTGCAACTTCTTGTTTAAGCCTAATTAATTCTTTAACGTCAAAGTTGTCACTCAGCTCAAGGTGCGCTGTTAAAACGTGACTTTCACCATCTAGTGACCAAAAGTGCATGTGGTGGATACCATTAACTTCAGGAAATTCCATTAGTGATAGTTTAATACGCTTTTGAGTCTCTTTATCGGGTGCAGCTTGAAGAAATAAAACGAGTGTTGATTTCAGGTTTTTGAAAACATTAAACAAGATGAACAGCGTGAACCCTATTGATAAAAGGGGATCTAATATCGGCAGTTCAGCGAACAACAGTACGATAGAGACTATAAGAACGGCAACCCATCCAAGTACATCTTCAAGAAGGTGCCATGTCAGCACTTTCTCATTTAATGTTTCACCCGCTTTTAATTTTAATACAGCATATCCGTTAACGGCAACGCCGAGTATCGCTAGCCCTAACATCCCCTCGACTACAGGCATTTCAGGATTGGACAGCTTTGGAATTGCTTCAAATAAAATCCAAATTGAGCCAATGATTAAAACAATACTGTTTATCAATGCGCCAAAGAGAGTAAGTCTACGATAACCATAACTAAACTTATCTGATGCTTCTTTATCTGAAAAACGACTTAAAATCCACGCAAAACCTATTGAAAGACTATCACCAAGATCGTGAACTGCATCTGCCATTATCGCCGTACTGTTAGTGAGCCAACCACCTATAAATTCGATAATAGTGAATGTCACATTAAGGAAAAATGCCCAACCAATACGGTCATCTTTACCATGTTGATGACTATGATTATGGTTGTGCATTTTGTACCTCTAGTACTTTTCTATTTCTTAGTTTTGATACATTCATATTAATCAAGTGACGTATCAAGCGTTGATATATCCAGCGTTTGAACCCCGACAAGTTAGTCCCTTTTTCGAGATAGAACTCATCAGGGGAATCATAAAGCCCAAAGTCATCATGAATACCTTCTTTTTGAATATAGGTATTTTCTCCACGCCAATCTGTATCTGGTGATGAAAAGCACTTTGTTGCAACACCATAACCACAAAAATCATCTTTTACTTGGTCAAATTTCTCCTGTAGAGAGCTTAAGTATTGCTCATCCAATATAAAGCCCTCTAAGTTTATCCAACGCCCTTCAAAGTAAACTTCTACCCAACTATGAATGATGTATTTAGGTGCTAACCAAAATACATAGCTTGGGATAGCACCTTTTTGTAGTTGCTGGTCTATGGTAAACCCATGAAATCGGCATTGAATGCCTAGTCCACGCAATAGTGCCATTAACAGATTACCCTTAGTATTACATTGTCCATAACCATCTGCTAGCACATCGCTTGCTGCAATATCATCGCTTTCATTATAACCAAAGAAAATCTCATCTTTTACAAACTGATAAGCGGCACCAATTTTGTTGAAGTTATCCAAGTTTTTCCACCTACGTTGATCGATCAAGGATTGGATATCTTTGTGTTCAAAATTAACGATATTCGTATTGTTTAAATATTTCTCAGTCATTTTTTATATATCCTTTTCGTTGCATACTTATACTATAGACTCTATAGTAACTATAGAGTCAAATGTCTGGGGGAAATTGATGAAAATAGGCGAATTGTCAAAAAAATCGGGCTGTTCAATACAAACGATTAGATATTATGAAAGAGAAGGATTTCTGTTAAATCCAAATCGTTCAGAAGGTAATTTCAGGCTGTATGATAGCAAAGCACTTAAACAATTGGAATTCGTAAAGCATTGTCGCAGCCTAGATATATCACTCAATGATATTAAACGTCTTATCGAATTAAAAAATAAGCCAGAAGAAAGCTGCTCTAGCGTTAATGCATTAATTGATCAGCAACTTGCACTAGTGAATAAACGCATGAAAGAATTAAGGGCGCTTAAAGCTGAATTACAACAAATGGCTAGTGCTTGTGGTTCGAACAACCCAACATACTCATTATATTCTGCTGACCATGTAACACGGCAAGTATATTGTTTACTATCCATTTGAAACCCCATAATGTTTTAAGTCTATGTATAAAAGTACGATTTTCACTTAGCAGTACTTAAATAATCACCCCACCACTGCATCATTTCAGTCCGCTGGGCTAAATAGTCAGCGTGATTATAGCTGGCACGGGTACGGTTCTTATCAATATGTGAAAGTTGTGCCTCAATCCAGTTATCCTGGAACAAACCTGAGTCATTCAAAATGGTACTAAAAGTGGAACGTAGTCCATGAGAGGATAATTGATGTTTTCCATAGCCCATCTTACGTATAGCCATATTTAATGTATTAAAATGAATCGGTTGATTATGTTTCCGTGGGCTAGCAAAAATGTACTTTTCACCGTATGACCATTGCATGACGTCTTTTAAAATATCTAAAGCCTGATCTGAAAGTGGAACTAAGAAGTCGGGAATCTCATGGCCTAATATGACTTTTCGTCGAAACTGTTTAATATGCAAGGCAGGTATTTTCCAGACTTTTTCATTTAAATCAAAATGATGAGGCTCAGCCAATAACAATTCAGCCCCTCGCACGCCAGTATGTAATTTGAACAGCAGTGCTTTTTTAATAATCGGATGGGCATCCAATTTTTGTAATTTATACTTAAAATCAGATATATCCTCCGCTTTCAAATACGGATAATTTTTCTTGATTTTACTGTTAATGGCGATTTTATTTAAACCATGCGCGATGTTGAATTCACAATAACCCATCGCTACAGCGTAGTCATAAATTTGGTTCAAATAACTACAAGCTTTCTTGACAGGTTCTTTTACTTGGCGTCCCTCTATTTTTTTGATTACTGAAACCAGGTCATAACGCTTGATGTTTTGAAAAGGTAGATCCTGAAGGTCTGGATAAATATCTTGCTGTAAGCATCTTTCTGCTAACTGTAGTACACCACAGCGGGGTAGATCGTTGAAGGCATTTTTCAGTTTGAACTGTAACCACTCCTCCCCGACCTTACCAAAGGTGATGACATTAGAGGCAGTATCTTGTTCAAAACAGAAATCATTGTCTTTAAAGTCATCTCTGACTTGTCGTGCCTTTTTCAGCGATAAATCAGGATAACGACCTAACTGAATGCGTCGACGTTTTTTAGTTTGTGGATCTGTATAGCGATAGCACCAAGATTTTCTTCCACTCGGCTCAATCTTCAGGCTAAGCCCATCTTCATCGGATAAAAAACTGGTTTTTTCCTTACAATGAGCTTGGCGAACTTTAATTTCAGTAAGACTCATGGAATTTAAATGAAACCTAACAATGGGTTGATTGGATCAATTATATCAAAATAGAACGCTTTATGTATGATGCGTACACTACGCATCATATAGATTTGTAAAGTATTGTTTTATAAATTTATTATTCAATATACTTTAATTTTAGTAACCAGTAGGAGTACCACTTCTTTTTTAGTTCTCAAATATCACGTTTTTTTTGACGCAATGATTCTATCTCGGACTTCGTCAGCTGTTTTACGAGAGATGAGGATATACTTTACCTCCCACTCTGTGAGCCTTTCAACGTCTCACGGCTCTATTTAATGTTATTGAATAATCAATGGATACCAGTAAAGCCTTTTAGGTCTGCTATTGTTTCTAATACAATAGTCTCCACGATCAAGGATTGGACTCAATGCATATTCCAGCATAAACCTACCACCTATTCCTATTCGCACCCTACCACTCATTCCTATTCCAAATCGGCCACTTAGGGTTTATTCAGTAATAGAATTTAAAGGCTTTATTGCCCAAACCTATATTCTTAAAAGCTTATTCAGCAATATAATTCTTAGATAAATTGCATATTCTTATCGTAAAGGACACTGATTCTTCTTTCATTTGGACAGTTACTATGAATTCACTTCCGTCCTAATAATCTGCCCCAAAAGCTTTTTGGCTTCCGATTCGGATCGGCTTTGTTGCACAAATACCTAAGAATATGATTTTATTAAATTTATTCTTAGGTTGAAATTTTCACAAACCTTTAAAAATCAGTGCCTTGCAAAATGTTTATGCAACAAAGCCTATTTAAATCGGCAACTTGAACATATTGATAAGTTAATAAATAATCACATAGATCAAGATCCAACATTGAAACAGGATTTGAAATTACTGCAAACTATTCCTTCAATCGGTGAACGATCAGGCTTATTACTGTTGGGGTTATTTCATTCGCACAAGTTTGAAAAAGCAAGTCAAGCTGCTGCATATGTAGGTTTGGTTCCAGTACATCAGTTGTCTGGCAGTTCAGTCAACAAGCAAAGTCACTTATCAAAAGCAGGTGACAGTAAAATACGCTCAGTATTGTATATGTCGGCATTAACAGCGATTAAATATAATCCACACATTGAAGCTTTATATCAACGATTATTAAGCCAGGGTAAAAATAAAATGTGTGCTTTAGGTGCTGCAATGCGCAAGCTTATACATCTGTGTTATGGCGTTTTAAAACATCAGACTGCCTATCGAAGAGATTATTTAGTGGTCGAATAATCTCAAAACCTGATTGACTACCAAGACGGTATCTCAGGTCCCGAATTTATCAGTCACGAATTTGTGCGCTGGGCTACTGAGCACGGTATTCGTATTGAATATATTCAACCGGGTAAGCCACAGCAGAATGCGTATATTGAACACTATAATCGGACCATACGTTATAGTTGGCTGAGCAAGCATTTATTTGATACTTTGGATGAAGTACAAGATTATGCAACAAACTGGTTGTGGCATTACAACCATGAAAGACCACATCAAGCTAACAAAGGAAAGCCACCTCTAATGGCTGCTTAACCTCTACTTTTAACTTCGGTTATTTATTGAAGGATTACCTTAAAAACTATTAATGTAGCTCCATTTTAAATAAAGAACCGCTTTTTTATTCAAAATAGGGTAGGAACGACTTTAACTAAATCAGTAAGGAATACTTAATGAAATATATCTAATCTCACCTATATTGTTATATGAAATATATATTGTAAATGGAATATCTTCAATTTTCCATTTTTGGCTTCTAACCACGCCATCATCATTCTTAATAAATAATGGCACTCCTAACATATTTTCAATTTCAGCTTTATTCATTGAAAATTTTAAATTAAATGGCAGTTCTTGTTTATATTGAGAAAAGCCTTCCACACCATCATTATAAAAAAATATAGTCGTTAAGTATATTTTTTCACCAGTTATGGGTTTGTCCTCCTGATTTAAATAAAAAGACTCATCAGTAAATATAAAACCCAATCCCTCATCATATTTACTAATATAAAAATTATACTCATCCAATAAATCACCATCTTCATCATAAATTGGTAATTTAATTTCCTCTTGACTTTTCACAAATTGATTTTTAACAAAAAAATCAACTAATTTTTCATCAATATTTGACTTACCCAACAGTGATATTAAATGATCAATAAACTTATTTGTCATTCTTTCTCGCCTCCTCATCCATAATATTTTTCAAAAATTTATCATAATCAGCATTATTTTTACAGCTCAATGTAGTACATGCTTCTTGCAACTTTGTAACGTACTCAGGCGTTAATTTTTTTGCATTATCTATCATTGCCTCAGAATCCCTAATTTGTGCTGCTTGTAAATCATTTGCATCATTTTCAATGAGTCCTTTATTATTTTTTCCTGCATAGGTTGGACCTGCGGCATGCACCTCATTTGGTACAGTTACACTCATTCCTTCATTAATAATACGATTTTTCTCTGCTTGAGTTAAGGGCGCTTCCTTTAAGTCTTCAGCTCTCTTTAATAATGCAGCTTTAGACGGCTGATGATCTCTAGCCACGGTTCCATCTCCAGTGACTTTCTTTTGATTTCCATAATTATCAACCCATCCCACATCAAGAGATTGCTTTTGATTTATTTCAATATCAGCATCTTTCCCCTTAGTGACACCTTTACCTACTCCAGCACCTACAACTCCAGCCACAGCATTAATTAAATATTCTGCACCTTGTTTATTTTTTTCAATTTCATTTGCAAATTTCAATTCATCTAATTTATTTTCAGATGTTGAGGCTTCAATTTCTTTAACTTTCTCTGAATTAGTCCAATTATTAATCGTATTTGAATTGGTAACATGAGCGGCGGCAGTTAATGATGTCGCCAGCGCATCAAATCCTTGAGCTATTTCAGCTCCTACCGCACTATCTAAAGCTAAAGATTTTCCTGTCTCAATTGCTAAACGGACTGGGCCTGAAATCATTAGTCCTACCGCAAGTTGAACAGTACCTAAATCAACTCCAGTATCTTCACTAATCTGCTTTATATTATTTCCTAAATCAGCAATATTGCTTAATATCGTCATACCAACTGTGGTTTGGGTCGTAACTTTTGTCTCAATGTCAGTTCCTTTCGCATAAATTACTTCTTGTTCATTTACGCCTATTTTAGGTTGTTTAAAAATCGTTTCTAAATCAACACCAGATTGAGCTAATGTATCTAGTTGACTCTGAATTTCACTAAACTCTTTTGCTGCATAGAAAAAATCTAATTTAGAAAATAAAGCTTCAACTTCTTTTGGCTCTATCCCTCGTTTGAGCAATTCACTTGCAACTTTGTCACCAACTACACCCGTTTCTTTATATTCACTTGGTAAATTGTAAAGCCTTGCCTGAATATTATTTAGTGTTTGTAAAGCCTTATCTTTATACTCACCCGCTGGTAAGGCTTGTGCTAAATTTTCTGCACTTTGACGGAAATTCTCTGGCAAATCCTTCTGTTCTTGAATAATCTCCTGTCGTCCAGCTTCTGTCAGTAATCGATGATCAATCGTTACTGAACCATCCAGCATACCTGTGGTCTGATCACGAGTAATTTCTTGGGTATTGTTGATATCACGGTTGGTGGTATGGTAATCCTCCCATAAATAACCGAAGTTAAAAGCAGAGGTTAAGCAGCCATTAGAGGTGGCTTTCCTTTGTTAGCTTGATGTGGTCTTTCATGGTTGTAATGCCACAACCAGTTTGTTGCATAATCTTGTACTTCATCCAAAGTATCAAATAAATGCTTGCTCAGCCAACTATAACGTATGGTCCGATTATAGCGTTCAATATACGCATTCTGCTGTGGCTTACCCGGTTGAATATATTCAATACGAATACCATGCTCAGTAGCCCAGCGCACAAATTCGTGACTGATAAATTCGGGACCATTATCGCATCGGATCACTAACGGTTTTTCTCTCCACTCCAGCAATTGATTCAACGTACGAATAACCCTGATTGTGGGCAATGAGAACCCTGCTTCAATGGCTAGGCCTTCGCGGCGGTAATCATCAATCACATTCAATAATCGAAACTTGCGACCATCGGAAAGCTGATCATGCATAAAATCTAATGACCAAACCTGATTTTCTCGGATTGGTTCTTTCAATGGTTCAGGCGCATGCCGTTTTAGTCTTCTTCTCGGTTTAATACGCAGATTCAGTGCCAACTCACAGTAAATGCGGTAAACCCGCTTGTGATTCCAGCAGCAACTCTCAACATGCCGTAAATACGAGAAGCACAAACCAAAGCCCCAATCGGAATTTTCCTCAGTGAGTTCAATGAGCTGTTCAGCAATGAGTGCATTGTCATCGCTGAGTTTGGCTTGATAGCGGTAGCAGGTTTCACTAATGCCAAATGCTTTACAAGCCAAACGAATACTAATGGCATGCTGGGCAACTGCCTGTTGTGCCATCTTACGCTGGCAAGATGGCTTTACCACTTTTTTGCCATCGCTTCCTGGATGATTTCGGCCTTTAATCGCTCTTCCGCATACATCTTTTTAAGTCTGGTATTTTCGGCTTCTAGCTCTTTCAGTCGAGCCATTAATGATGTATCCATACCACCATATTTGGCACGCCATTTATAAAAGGTAGCATTACTCATGCCGTGTACACGGCAAAGGGTCGCTACAGGTGTGCCAGATTCTGCCTGTTTCAAGATGGACATGATCTGACTATCAGTAAATTTAGATGTTTTCATGCAGAATCTCCTGCTCGTATCTTAAGAGAAAATTCTACTTTTAGATCCTATTATTTTTAGGGGGGATTACCGTATCTTTCACATTCGTCACAGTACCTTGACCTAAGGTTGCCTTGGTCAGTTGTTCTGTTTCTTGCCCGCTGCTATTGATACCAATGGTCGTTGAACCTTTTGGAGCTGTAGAAGCTTCTTTAGTTCCCTTTTGTGGAATACCAATACTGGTCGATACATTAATTTCAAAAATTAAAATCCTTTAACGTCTTTCCTTTTTCATCCAATAATTTATATACAAAATCAGGTTCAATTTTTAAAAATAACTCAATAACATCATGAATTTTCCAACCATGTATTTCTGGATGATCAATGATTGAAATTAAATGTTCTTTTAAAAATGGAATATATTCTTTGAAGTCCTCATCGATTATTAAACCAAATAAAGAATCTATTCCAAAAGGTTGAGTATTAGCAAGCTCTATTATTTTGACAATATATGGAAACAATTTTTTTCTTGTTAAGGTACCTAGACCATGGTCAGATTTATCAGCCCAATAACGAATAAATGCTCTAAGAACATGTTGCAATGTATCATCATAACCATTTAGCCTATGATCAATAAAACCATTTAATTTATTGTTTTCAAATAATGCAGTTAAAGCATTAAAACCATAATCATCTCCCCAAAATGTCAACAATTTAGCAGCTTGGAATACAATATAGTCATCCGAATTTGTTAATAATTCTCTTAACTGTTCTATACGGCTAACTGAAATATCTTCAGCATCTAAGTCCTCTGCTATATCTGTATAATTGACACTATCAGGAATCTCATTTAATAAGTCTATAATCTTCTGTTCCAACTCTATACTCCTTACAAACTATTTCTTTATGTATTCTGATGGAACACAACCTTTGATTAAGCATTCCCCATCTCTAATAGCATGATTCAAATCTTTATTTGCATCTCTTAATTTATCTCGATTTTTTTTACTAGGATTACGATCATATTTCGCCTGAGCTGCATCGACTTTAGATTGTAATTCCTTTCTAACTTCGGTATGTGTCACAATCTGACTACCAGAAATCTTACCTGCATCAATATCTTCCTGCAATCGCTTCGTATCAATCTTAATTTGCTCACCACCATAATTTTTAGAATCAATAGCTATTGCTGGATCACTTGTTGAAATGTATGGTGTATTCTCAGAATTACCACCTCTAATATGAGATTGAACAGATCCTGTTCCTTCAGGGTTTGCAGCAACCAAATCACCTTTGTCATTTATGTAAGCTTTTGGTTTACCTTTATAATTTTCTGTAGCAGAAAAATCATGATCATTACGAGTAACATAATCAGGAACAGTAGGTTTTACTGATATTTCATCACTATTTTTAGCTTTTCCTTTCCCTGAAATTAGTGTCTCAGCAGCTATACCAACAATAAAAGTAGCACCTAGCTTTGCATTTTGCAGTGATTCCGCATAATTAAGACTTCGTTGAAAATCATCATCGCTTAGTCCAAGCTGTTTCAACTCACTAATTTTTTCAGACCGACTCCAATCATCATATAGACCATCTGAAAGTCCGTAGAGTGATTTTACTAAATGATCTGATACCGCATTTGTAGCATAATCAATATATTCTCCACTAAATTGATTAACTATATATCCTGCTGTTGCTTTTACAGGCCCTCCTAACAACACGCTAGCAGCAAGTTGTATTTTTTCAATGTCAACACCACTATCTACAGAAATTTTTTCTATATTTTTACTAATTTCTGCTGCCGCATGTAAAAATTTAAAACCTAGTAAATCCGTTTCTTTTACAGCAAGAGAACTATCTGTATTTTCAGCTAATATACTAATTAAGGAGTTTGAGTTGACTATTGGTTGCTCTTTAGAGAGCTCAGAATTAAGAATCTGTTCAATGCCACTACCATTCTGACTCAAAATATCTAATTGTTCTTGGACAGCAGATAATTTTTGAATTGCATACCAATAATTATCTGTATCTATAATCTTTTCGACCTCTTTAATTTCAAGACCATTTTTCAATAGCTCCCCTGCAACTTGCTGCCCATATTCCTCTAAACCCTCAAAATCTGCTGGTAAACTATAAAGTTTTGCTTGTATATTATTTAAACTTTGTAAAGCCTTCTCTTTATATTCTCCCTCAGGCATTTGCTTCACAATATTTTCAGCACTTTGACGGAAATTTTCAGGTAATTCCTTCTGCTCTTGAATAATCTCCGCCCGTCCACTCTTACTCAGTAAACGCTGATCAACCGTCACAGAACCATCCAGCATGCCCGTCACTTGGTCACGAGTAATTTCTTGCGTATTATTAATGTCCCGATTGGTGCTGTCTGAGGCATTTGCAACAGTCCCTTGACCCATCGTTGCCTTAGTCAATTGTTCTGTTTCTTGTCCACTGCTGTTAAGGCCAATGGTGGTTGAACCGTTTGGATATTTGGATTTTTCTCCATCTTTGTTGTTCGTGGTTTTGCCTATCGTCGTTGATACATTAAAACCACTGCTACTGTTGTAGTTATGATCTTCTATGTCTTTCAGCGCAAGTTCGCCTGAATAGTTCAGCTTACCGTGATCCGTTAATGTGCCGTCTTCATTCTTCGTCGCATTGGCAATCACACCACCAATACTGGTAATATTTTTAACACCCATCGCATCTAGATCAGCATCGTTCTGCGCATTGCCAATCAGCAGCTTACTAGTGTCATTTACCCATGCACTGTCAATGCTGCCCTTACTTTGGTTATAGCCAGCGCTGATATTGCTGGCTTTACCGTTAGAACCAAAACCTAAGCCAATATTTCCGCCTTTGCTGCTATTACTGCTAGTCTCTGTATCCTGCAAGCTTTCTACATGGATCTGATTTACTTGTAGATTACCTCGGTCAGCGATAGAAACCTCACCGCCCTGAATATTCAGTTTGTCTATTGCACCTTCAGTACGATTCAGCACAACTTCACTATTTACGTGGGTGAGGCTTTCGTTTTGTGATTGGCTGGTTTGCTTGCCTATTGAAGCACTGCCGCCACCGCCATAGGTATAGCTCACACTTTGGCTATTGGTTTTACTATTGCTGTCCTGTTTACTATGCTCGACGCCTGCAGTCACATTGAGGTCTTTGCTGCCATCAAAGGTCGTGGTGCCTGTTGCATTCACTCGGCTGCCTTGGATATTGATGTCTTGGCCTTCTGATTTAAGCTGAAGGTTATTTAAATCTAAGTTGCTACCTTGCCATTGGCTTTGTTCTGTATTCGTGGTCGTCGTAGTTTCAATCCTTTCACCATTGGCACCAATAGTAAAGCCATAGGTTGCACTGCTTGCAGCCGCAGATGCGGCTGCTGCCCCTACAGCAATCTGTGCACTTGCCACATTGGCCGTTGCCATTGCGACATTGGCTTTGCTGTCATCTAAGGCTCCTTTGGTAATTCGACCCGCTGCATAGTCACGTTGTGCTTGGCTATAATCATCTTTAGCTTTAGATAAGGCTTTAGTTGCATCTGCAACAGCTTCTACCGCTAAGATTGCATCTAAATAGGCATTGCGAATGCCGACTTCTGTACTGATGGTTTCAGTATGAGTCTTTTCTTCTGTGGTGGTTTTATTTTCATAACCGCCTATGTTAAGATTTCCTCGACCATGATCAATGATCGTATCACCTGTCGCTGTGATATTTTGGCCGAGGATATCTACACCTTCTGCACCTTGAATTGTTAAATTTTCAGTATTGATATTGCCTGACTTATGCGTTGTGGCTGTAGTTTTAACGGTATTCTCTGCGTCTTCAAGTACAAAGCCGCCCACTCGAATGCTGTCTTTATTCAGCTTAACCCCAAGACCTTGTACCGTTTCTTTGCTGTTTGACGTAACAGTTTTGTGTTGTTCTTCTGCTGCATCGAGCGTGACTTTTTTGCCCGCTAAGACCGTGTTCTGTGCATCAATGTTGCTACTGGTCAGTGTCGTTTGACCTGCTGAACCCACATAGACATTATTGGCACCAAGATCGGTCCCTGTTTGTGTTCTTTGCTCAGTCCGTGTGCTCGATGATTCTCCGATCGTGATCTTCGGTGCTTTTAATCCCGGAGCTAAAGCCTCAATACCCGCTAAGCCAACAGCAGTCACTTTCATTAAGTCTTTGGCAATGCCACGATAACCTTTTTGGGTTTCATCCCATTGCTGATCATTGGTTTCTAATGTCGTCAGACTGACATTTTCGGGCAGGGCATTACCATCTTTGGATTTTAAACTGCCATCCGCTTGGCGTTCGAATTGTTTATTGCCAATATAAATATTGTCTTGAGCTTGTATATCATTGGCTTGCAGCTCGATATTTTTACCGGCATTGATATCAACATTTTTGCCAGCTTTGAGCTGTGTTTGTGCAACATCTTCGTCGATATATCCTGATTGACGGTTTTTAAATTGAATTGTATTTTTCTTGGCTGTTTCCGTGCTCTTTATATCAGTATCAATATCTGACAAAAGTTTTACATTGCCTTGGTTTGCCGTAATTTGAATGCTGTCTTTCGCACCAGCTTGCAGGTGCGTGGCTTGAATATCTCCTGTTTGGCTATTGATCAGGATATTGCCACCCGATTGGATGTCGGTTGCAATCGATTGACTGGTCGAAGATTGGATTTTTTTATCTGTTGTAGAGAAGCCACCTTTTTCTTGGGCTGCAAGCTGAGAACTGCGTTCATCTCGTCCATTTTCGATCAAGACATTTTGTCCAGCATCAATCACTACATTGCCCGACGTACTGTTCAAGGTGCTGGCTTTAATCTGAGTATTGGCACCACTTTGCAGGGAAATATTTCCTTTCGCCTGAATCTGCGTCCCTACATCTCGACTCGAAGCATTCAGAATCTGATCCTTGTCACCTGCTGAGCTTAAATCACTGCGACTGACATTCACCGTAGAAAGATTCAGGTCTTGTCCCGCTTGGATCGCAATGCTACCTTGGCTTTGTAGATCTGATGCAGTCAGATTGATATTATTCTTGGCATTGGCAACCAGCTGACCATCCGCATCTTGTACATACAGCCCAGCAACACGGCCAATGTTTTCAGCGCTAAATTCACTTAAACCGTGCTTATTTTCAGTTTTAATCGTCGTGGTGATGTTGTTAATGTCTCGGCCCGCATCAAGGGCAAGGATTTGATTGGCGGTCATTGTCCCACCAATATTATTGATATCGGTGTGTGCTGTCGCAAAGACATCTCGACCTTGTATTAAGCCACCCACGTTATTAATGTTATTGGCTTCAAGACTCACCAATTGGCGTCCAGCAATACTGCCTTGGTTGTTTAAATCCCCACTCAGTTTTAAATTGACCGTCTCGCCTGCAATCAAGGCACCTTTGTTGTTTAAGTCCCCCGACTGTACCGCAACATACACTTTCGGTACCAAGACTTGGATTTTTTCGCCATCAACGGTAATGGTTTCTGTCACCAGCCACACCATATCACTGGTCAATCGAGCAATCTGTGCTTCTGAGAGCTTCACTCCAACACTTAAATTAAGATCTTTGGCAGCACTTACCCCAGAATCCATCAAGGCTTTGAATTGATCCTCGAAGTTCGTATAACCATCTAAATAAACTTGACCCGTCAGTTGTGCAATTTGGTCATTGACCAGTTTTTGCTCGTAATAACCATCCCCTAAACGTTTTTGCATATTTTGTGGGTTGGTCGCGAACATTTGCAGCATGTAATCACTGCCTAACCAATTTTTATAATTGGTAAAGGCATCGCTGCTTTCAATCAAAGGGCGGTTATTATTTTCTTTATTAACGCTGTATAAGGATTGCAGCGGTAAGCTGAGTTCTGAGGTATCACCATTTAATGTGCCTTGGTGAGCACCATCATATTTCACCACATCAAGTTTTATTGGCGTTACGATATCAGCTGGATTATAGGGTTTAACACTGTTCCACTTACTTCGTTTACTTGTACCTAATGTATTCCAACCTACATAGTGATACTGTGATGTCCCCGTTTTAATCACACGATGCTCACCCTCAGCATCAATATTATTCACTTCATTTTGTTCAATATTAATGCCTTTCGTCGCTAGAATTTGGCTCTTGTCATTGGTCAGGCTTTGGCCTTTTAGCGTCAGTGTGCCACCTGAAATAATCTCCGCTGGTGCACTGGAATCCACATAGTGTTGGGTTTCGTACTGGTTGTAGATATATCGGGTATAGTCTTCATATTTTTGACCATCCAGATAAATGCTGTCATAACTGCCACGACCTGTAATATGCGATGAATCAAGAATTTCAGCGCTTCCAGCACCTTGATAAGCGGTCACATCTTTGCGGGTTTCTGGTATTTCTTTGACACTTGAACTGAAATGCAAATTTCGGTTGGTCAAAATATCCACGCCTAAGTACATATCACCCACGGATTGAATACGTGCACTGGCATTGTCTAATAATGCGGCAGAGCCTTCTGCCATATGGTTTGCATTGAGTTGTCCACCAACAGTCAGCGCACCTTCGCTGGCAATTAAGGCTTGTTCTCGGTTTTCAATTTTTCCGCCTGCAATATCTAAGCGTTGACGTGCCGCAATCGTGCCTGCTTTGACATCGCCATTGGTTTGCTGTTCTGCATTGAGAAGATGCGCGGCTTGCAGGGCAATATGGTCACCATAGATTTGACCTGTACCCACGTTTTGGATGCCTTGACTGGCATCAATACGAGTTAAACCTTGGCTATTAATGAGGCCGGTATTGTTGACGTTTTCAGCCTGAATGCGTTGATCGCCTAGACTTAATATCTTGCCATTATTGTTTAAATCTTTTGCTTGAAGATTTAAACTCGCTGGGGTGCTATCGACTTTATTTTCTGCAACTACTGCACCGCTATTTTGCAGCTCGCCATTGGCACTGATTTTAATATGCCCGGCTGAAGCAAACACTTGCCCTGCATTGTTAATCCCAACCCCTTGTTCGGTACTGATTAAACTGATTTTGCCCGCATACATTCCGCCTAAGTGACTGGTATCAATGGCAAACTGTGGCACAGTGCCTGCCAACCCCGAAGCCGCCTGTATCGCACCAGCCTGCGGATTAACTTCAATATCATTTTGTCCAGCAACCACCGTCAATTCTTTAGCCCAAATCCCCGCATTGATCTGTGCAGCACGGCTGAGTAACTGGGTATAGTCGGCTTTACTGGCATCCAAGCCCTGACCTGTGATGTTAATCACCCCGTCACGGACTTGATAACCTGTCACTTGTCCATTTTGAATATTCGGATTGGCGGTACTTAAAGTCACCCCACCTGCATTGATAAAACCGCCACCATCGACATTAATCCCAGCTTGGTTGGCAATGATCACATCTGCTTTACGTCCACCGACCTCTACATAGCCATTTAAGTGACTTGGATTGCTGCCGTTCACCTGATTAACAATGACTTTGGCTTCACCGCCTGCAAGCCACGGATTGGCTTGGATATAACCCCCAAGCTGCGTTTGAGTATTTTGGCGGCTGTTATTTAAAATGACACCGTTCTGATTCACATCAAATTGCTGGTAGTGATTCACCGATACCCCAGCTTTGCTTGGGGTTTGAATATTCACCTGCGTTGTGCCATTGGCACTGTTCAATATCGTTGGACGCTGATTGCCTGCCGCATTCGAGTCTGCAACAACATTGCTGTGCGATACACCAATAGATGCATTGATCAGGGCAGTGCCTGTAATCAGCATCAATGAAAATGAAAGAACTTTTAAAGCTAAACTTTTTTCAGAAGCAACGACTGGTGTTTCAAGATCAACCGCTTTATTATTCTGTGTTGAGGCTTGTCCTGCAGCTGCGACATTTTCTGCAACAGCAATCATTTCACCACGGGTTTGACTAAAAATCGTTTTATAGCAGTTCTTATTCATTTTTCAATTACCAATGTGTCTTTATTTGGGAGATTTTTTCGCTTTAATACTACGAGCTCATTTTTTAGTTTGTACTTTTCTTTAGATCAGAATGAATAACTGGCACTAAAACCATAATTCAAATCATAATTTTGGAAATATTCAGGCTTCTTGATTGGTTTACCGATAAATATATCGTAGTAAAAAGTGCCACCCACCTTAAATTGACCACGTAGCCCCATCGCACCACCCACAAGGGTTTTACCTAAAAGCCATTGGGCAGATTGACCATCAACATGCCCAGCATCCAAGGCCATATAGAATTGATGTGCGGGAAAAATAGACATGGCTAAATCATTGCGCCAGTAGAAGCCACGGTCTGCTGCTAGGGTTAGGTCACCATCAAAACCGCGTACTGTATACCTTCCACCAATGGAAAGCCGGTCTTGGATGGTCAGCGGGGTGTCATTGTATTGCGCTCTAAAGGCACTTGAGTAGCTATATTGCTGGTTCTCAAATTGGAACGGAACATTCAGATTGGCATCTAGCGTCCAGATCTTCATCCGTGATGTACCTTCGTTCAGCGCTTCCTCAACTGCTGGTAATGAATCGAATGCACCTGTGCCTCGCTTATACCCTAGACTCAAATCCAGCACTGCAAATTGAATATATTCACGATGATCAAGGTTTAACTGCCAACCCGCAACATCTCTGCGCTGTATGGTCAGTTCGGCATCATCAATATAGCTTTTAGATTCTCGATGCCAGCCTTTCAAGGTCGCTGAGGTTTTACGCTTGGCATCCCGATAAAGCAATCGGGTCAAGCCTAAGTCTTGAGTCTGACTTTCTCCATTATAGTTATAGACATTATTGGTGCCTGCAACAGCTTGGTCATAATTGTATCGACTCGCATTGGCGCTGATCAGCCAGTTTTTATAAGGGACTGAATAATGAAGGGCATAGTTATGGGTTCCGCTCTTCACAGTGGTTCCATTTTGATCCGTAATCTCTTGCTGATCTGCTAAGTTACGGCCCATGGTGACGTAAAATAAGTCACTTCTAAATAAAGGGTTATCGACTGAAACGGTGATGTTACCTTGGTATTTACCGGTTTGACGACTACCGGCATCATCAGCACTTAAGGTCACGCGAATTGGAATTTTTCGCTGTTTCCATTTGACGATAACATCACTTTGATTGGGCGCATCTGCAGGAATAATTTGAATATCAGCTTCCGCTGTAGGCAGTCTTTTTAAGTTTTCTAAGCCTTGCTCTAAGTCACGTAAATTGAGAATATCGCCACTCTTCATTGGAAAGATATTTTTGGCATATTGAATTCGGCCTGCTCGGGTATTTTCCTCATCACTTAAATCGAGTTTGATTTCTCGAACTAATCCCGGAATGACGGTGAGTTTTAATACGCCTGTACTTAAGTTTTGAGGTGCAGCCAATATTCGTGTCGTAGTAAAGCCTCGGCCAATGATGATGTTCTGCGTTTGCGTCATCAACAGATTAATTCGCTGCTCACCCATGCATAAACCTGGAGTAAAACTTAAATCTTTTAACGCTTGTTGCACATATTGATCAAAATGCTTACTCATTTCGCCATCAAGTTCAACTGTCTTGATTTCAAAACAATTCTGATCTTCAAGGTCGGTAAGTTGTACAGCTTCTTTTTTTTGGATGACATCTAAATTAACATCACGTTCTGGTTGTATAATTTTTTCTAGTTCTGCTTGGCGCTGCTGGTTTCGAATCAAACCATCTATCGCTGGATCAAATGTTTCTGCAAATGCAAAAGGAGTAACAACAAAACCACCCAAAGTAAGCAAAATACTTTTTAATACTATATTTTTTTTGAACATAAATTTATTGCATGTTAAATTTTGCGCAGAAATTAACAAATAATGACCAAATATTCAATGGTATTTTATTTTTCAATTTCTCCCATTAGATTGTACCCCTCAATAGACACTTAACTTTCATTCTGCAGGACACCTTCACTTGCCACATGTGTCGTTGATAGCCAATCTGACCATTGTTCTTGATATAACTGTACCATATGAGCACTTGGCTGTTTTTTCGTAAGCGTCCGCTGAACACACCTTATGAATTCATCCTATAAGCCTTAATTTAGTCCCCACTTAAAAACAAGTGGGGACTTAAATTTATGACGACAAATAATCAGACATCCATCGCATCTCTAGCGAAAAAACGAAGAACATACAGTGCTGAATTTAAACAGCAGATCGTTCAGGCTTGTAAAGCACCTGACGTTTCAATTGCTTCGGTCGCTTTGCAACATGGATTGAATGCAAATCTTGTATCCAAATGGATTCGCTTATTTGATGGTAAACCAAAGAATGATCGCTCACCACCACCGAATAAACCTGCATTTATTGCCTTATCCTGCTCTGCACCATTAGATCCTATTTCTACTAATATGTTAACGGTTCAAATTGCTTTACCTCACTCAAAAGCAGAAATTGGCTTTGTGATACGGGTCTGATTTTTCTTGATAAGCTGTGGCTCAAATTTACCCTCACGATCTCTAGGGGTATCTAGTTCAAACTCACCATCATCAGTCAGTAGACGCTTCGTTGTGTAACCATTGCGAGCATTTTTACCTGTTCGTGGACTATTCTTTTCGTAACCTAAATGGTCGGTGAGTTCCGCATTAAGGGCAGTTTCAACAGTCAATTTCTTTAAAGCCCGACTAAAATTATTGAGATCGAGTTCGGTTTTTAGGTTCTTGGCTAACTCTTTAGCGAGTGCCAACATTGCTTCATCTTTCATGGTAAACACCTTTTGTTTGACCCCAACAACGTTGGGGGAGTTTAAGCGTTTACATAGTTTTATTTACAGTCTCAACAAATCCGAAAACAAGGCATCACCATTGCTCATCTAAGGAGTAGACCCAGATACGATATTAGGCATATTTAGGTTTTTTGTCGTGTACAGAGTCAAAAAAGATAGAATCTGGATTTTTATTACATTTACTATCCGTATACTTCAACAGCAGCTTTGAATGTTTCACTTAACCTTAAACTTTTTTTAAAATTAAATATATTTACATATACGTTCTAAAATTTGATATAATTTATTAAAACTTTAGATTCCAAGTGTAAATAATGAGAAGCGCTAATATTCGACGTGATGGCTACTTAAAATTTCTGAATACATGGCAAGACCGTGATGTCATTAAAGTACTTTCAGGTGTGCGTCGCTCTGGAAAATCCACCTTATTGGCAATGTTTCAACAAATCCTAAAAGCACAGGGTGTACAAGCCGAAAACATCATTGCCATCAACTTCGAATTTATGGAATTTGAAGAACTCACCGATTACCGTAAACTACATGATTATGTATTGTCCAAAGTTGATAAAAGTAAAAAAAACTATGTTTTCTTAGATGAAATACAACATGTTACAAATTTTGAGAAAGTAGTCGACTCTTTATATGTTCGGGATTATATCGATTTATATATTACAGGCTCAAATGCATTCTTTCTAAGTGGAGAACTTGCGACTTTACTTACAGGACGCTATATCGAGCAACATGTTCTACCTCTGTCATTCCAAGAATTTAAACAGTGGCATATTGAAAATAATCCGATCATCCAACAATTATCAAATCGTGATTTGTATGCCATGTATACGCGCAGTAGTTTCCCTTATACGCTTGCCATGACTAGCCAGCAGGAAACTTATGATTACTTGCAAGCAGTCTATGCCAGTGTAATGTTTAAAGATGTTATTCCCCGTTTGAATACTGCCGATATTAACTCTCTCGAGCGTGTCGCAAGATATTTGGCAAGCGTGACAGGCTCACCTATTTCCATCAATAAAATTAAAAATACCTTTGTTTCAAGTGGGGTTAAAATTTCATTTGAAACAGTAAAACGCTATATTCAGGGCTTACAGGACAGTTTGTTATTTTATAGTGCCGCACAATTTAAAGTACGCGGGCGTGAGTTATTACAATCCTCTGAAAAATACTATTTAGTTGATGTCGGATTGCGCCGGATTATGTTGCCTGATGCTAATGCTGATCAAGGTCATATCTTAGAAAATGTGATTTATCTTGAGCTTGTCAGACGAGGTTATACGGTCTATGTAGGGCGGGTTGATGAATATGAAATTGATTTTGTTGCTGTCGATACTTTACAGAATTTAACTTATTATCAGGTGGCATTAGAAACGCTCAATGAGGAGACACTCAGCCGAGAGTTACGTCCATTACAGAAAATTTCTGATTCGTATCCCAAGTATTTGCTTACCTTAGACACGATAGGGACTGAAGCGAATTATAATGGTATTGTAAAAATGAGTGCTCTCGATTGGTTGCTATCTGAAAATAAGTAAAGTTGAGGGTAGACATGGATACACTTATTTATTAATTAAAACTCAAAGACTTTTCAGCATTAACCAAGAGTGTGATCAAGCATAATTTCTGCTCCATTTGTGATGGATTGATTTACCTCGACTCGATTTCTATCTGATTAAGATGTATGGTCCGCTTGCATCATGTGAGGACAGGAAAAGGCGAAACGGCTACTTTTTGCATGTGATTAGATAGTTACGGCTGTTATAATCCGTTACTTAACGGGGGATTAATATGTTTAAAAATTTATTACTGAGTTTATTTGTGGCTGTTCCACGGCTTTGTTGCATAAAGATTTTGTAAGCTTCTGATTTAAATAGGTTTGTATGAATTTCAACCTAAAAATTAATGAACAAAATCAGTTGGTTATGTATTTATGCAACAAAGCCTATGTTAGAATATTTTTTTATCGATAGTCCAACATTAAAATTTCGTCTATCTGCGGGCTCAAAGAAACGATTATTACTATCATTGACAATCACGGAACCCACATAGTTTCGATCTAATAAATTATCTAGTCGTGCATAAGTATTTACTTTCCAGTCTTTATTGACCCACAAATAGCCAACATTTGCCGCAACGACCGTATAACTTGGTGCAGTATCAGAGTTGATATCATCGACATAAATCTTGTCCATATAACGTGCTTCTAAGCCTGCCTGAAATCCCTGCTCAGGTTGCCATGCCAAGCCTACAAAAGCTTGATTCTTGGCAATACCTGGAATATATGTTCCTTTTTGTATCAGCGGTTTGGTTGTGGTCGCTGGAATATCAGCATCAAAAGTCGCATCTAAATAACTATAACTGGTTCGAATATTGAGTGCTTGCCAGAGCTGTTTTTGCCACGATAACTCTAAGCCTTCACGTAAGGTTTTTTCTGCATTACGAAATGTGCTTCGCCCGCCATTGGCATCGTCAGGCACAATGTCATTTTTAGTTTCAGTATGAAATACAGCAAAAGTAAATAACCCTAAGGTATTCTGCGATTTTAAGCCAAGTTCTACGGTATCACTGGTCGCAGGTTTTAAATTAAAGTTAATGCCTGAAGTCCCTACTGTAAGATAGGCCATCTCGGTAAAGGTTGGTGTTTCGAAGCCTTTGCCATAGCTAGCATAAGTATAAAGCTCAGGTAATATATCCCAGCCTAAAGCGACAGTTGGAAGTAACTTTTGATAATCTGTTGAACCACTGTCATCACCATTGCCTGTGGTTTAGTCATGGTGCTGAAGCTATTTCTGATGTCTTAATTCTATTACCTGCAACACAGTACATTTAAGTTGATGATGCTACTAGCAATGTTTTAACTATTGGAAAATATTACAGTAATTTAAATTATTTGGGGGAATTTTCAATAAACATAAATTTCGACACGTCACATTGTGTCGTTAGTAAGTAGGATGATTCAATCACTTCAAACTTAGCATTGGTATAACCCTGCCCTATGAGACAGCTTCATAATAAGGCTGCTTATATCTAGAATACTGTGGCAGTTTAAAGTTTTATTTTAATTTTACCTCAAACCACATTTGATAAATAATGAAGAAAACCTAGATATAACCCCCACAAACTACTGATATTTTTAATTTGCTAAAATTTTACATTGATCATATTTCATTCATGTAATTGTCATTTTTGCTTCTTATGATGAAGCTTTTTAAACATGATGCTTCAAAAAAATGAAAAAAAAACCACTAACCTTAGCTTTATTAGCTTCGACAATTTTATTAACCGCATGTACTGATGATGGGGACAATGGTCAAAATGGATTGAATAGTTTGATTCAACAGACGCCTTTAGTACTTGGAAATGATGATTGCTGGAGTGCTGGAACACGTATTGAAAGTGGTTTGGATAAAAATCAAAATGGTGAGTTGGATGCGAATGAAATCCAGCAAAGCTCCATCCAGTGTGGTCCAAACTTATTTGCCCAAGGGGTTGCATTGCCTTACCAAAACTTAACAAGCTTTAAGGCGAATGGAACAACTATTGCGAGTGCATTTACACTTCGACAGGGTGGCTTTGGCTCTGATGTTGCTGCCCATCCTACGAACAATAAACAATTTTACGCAATCACAGATCGTGGCCCAAATGCTGACTATAATGATGGCGTGAATGGTGCTGGTAAGATTTTTCCAATGCCAGACTATATACCTAAAATTGGGTTGTTTGAGGTACAAGATGATGGCTCAATCAAACTCATCAAAACGATTTTATTAAAAGATCGTGATGGAAATAATATTAGTGGATTACCGAATACTGCTGCACTAGGTGGTACAGGCGAAACACCTTACGATATTCATGGCAAGGTCATCGCTAAAGATCCATCAAAGCCTTATGACCCAATAACGAACCCTATCAAACTTGATGATTACGGTCTCGATTCTGAAGGTTTGGCAGCATTGAATGATGGTACATTCTGGGTGAGTGATGAATATGGTCCTCACATTGTGCACTATGATGCCAATGGAAAAGAAATTGGTCGTATTAATCCTTTTGTAAATGATGTGCGCAATACCTTCACTTTACCGCAAGAATTTAGTTATCGTCGTGCCAACCGTGGTATGGAAGGTTTAACTATTACACCTGACCAAAAAACATTGGTTGGGATTATGCAATCGACAATGGACTTACCGACTAAAGCTGTTAATAAATCAACCTTAACACGTATTGTGACGATCAATCTTGAAACAGGAAAAGTTGCTCAGTATCTCTATCGTCAAGAAATTGATGCTAACTCAAACTCAGCTATTATTGCGATTAATGATCATGAGTTTTTAGTACTGGAACGTGATGGCAAATTCCTTAAAGACGATCCGAATATCATGAAACATGTTTATCGTATTGATCTGAAGGATGCTACCAATTTGGAGGATATCGCAACTCAGGGCGATCTAGTGCAAGATCCTAAACTTGGTTTAACGATTGCAGGTAAAACCCTCGAGCAATATTTCATCAATAACGATAAAAAATGGGAAGCATTACAAGCACTAAATATTCAGCCAGTAAGTAAAACATTGGTATTGGATATGGGTAAACGTGTAAGTTATGCGCATGACAAAATGGAAGGTCTATGGTTGATTAACCGACAAACTCTTGGCATTGTGAATGATGATGACATGGGTCTTTGGACAACCAATGGTTTAGAGCAAAAGTATTTGGATAATGTGGGCATGCGTGTCGATACACCTACCTTATATATTGCCGATAAGTTAAATCTTTTCAACCCATAACAATGAATGAAGCCCAAAAGCTAAAACTTTTGGGCTTTTTAAATTCAACTTTTGTCTAGAGAGAAAAATGAGAATAACTCAATCGGCTTTGATAACTTTCTTGGCAATTACAGTGCTACCATCGCTGAGCTATGCATCTCCCAAAGCCACATCTCGCGAATACAAAGTACTATTAGATCCCATAAATTTTAATTATGGAAATGAAGCAAGCAGCATAAATAGCTATTTTTCAGCGGTGAAAAATGCGATTGAAAATAAAATCAGTCGTGACGTAACTGGTGCTATGATCTTTGATACACAAAGAGAAATCCGCTTTTACGATACTCAAGGAAGCTGTACTTTAAAAAATATGGGATACAGCTTCAGAGAGCGTAATGAAAATGGTACAAAAGAAGTAACTTTAAAGTATCGTGGATATGACCATTATATTGCTGACTTCAAAGATTTGACTAGCAATGTATCAGGCGCAAAAACTAAGCTAGAAGATGACATTACTCGTAAAGATAACTTGAGTTTCCTTGTAGTTGCAAGCAAGTCAACAACCGTACCAACCTCGCGAACCATTAACGATTTTGAGGATATCAATATTCTATTTACTGGCTTCAAAAATGACTATAATTTTAATAATAGTCTAGCCCTGAATCAAGTTGGTGGTCTAACTATCTATGAACGAAAATATAGTGGTGCAACGATTGATTTAGGTGAATTCGATGCAGATTTAGAGTTAAGTTTATGGTATACCCTATTGCCTTACGGTAGTCTAAAACCTGTTTTAGCAGAAATTTCGTTTAAATATTCAGATCCCAATGCGAATTTCACAAGAAAAGTAGTTGATCGTGCTGCTTTAAGCTTCAGTGCTTTAAAAGGTTTAACCCAATATAATGCACCAACTTCGACAGCAACAAAGACTCAGTTTGTGTACCAATATCAATCAAATTTCTGCAATTAGCCTTCATACACATCTAGAAAATTTAACCTGATAGAAACAATAAAAAATGGGTAACTGTCAGATCAGGTTTGAGATACAAGTTATCCTTCTCTGCCCCAATTTCAAGCCCAATATTTAAAGCTTGGGCTGTTCTAAACACATTAATCACACAGCCTAAACCGAGTGAATAAATCGGCTGTCTTAATAGAACAACAACAGCACCTAGAATATGCTCAACTTCAGCCACAGTTTCAGGCTCGTATAGGTATTTTCCGTTCGCTTCTACGTGATTGTCAGTTTAGGACGCAAACTGGGGCTCATCCCGCCTGCACGTCCAACGCACAGCTTGGGGTATGAAGAATCACTCTATTGGTTCAGAGTATTGGCCTTCTTCGATGGCAAACGCAGCCGCATGTCGAAAAGGCCCATCAGGCGAAAATAGCAAGCCCCCCATTTGATCACTTACCGTGGCAGTTGGGACAATGGGGCAACACTTGATATGCCGAGCTTAAGAGGGTGAATAAGAGGGATGTGAACCGCCCCAAGGAATGGGGCAATTGGGGATGCGGTAACAACTCCTAACCGCATCAAGAATACCAAACTTGCAAAAGTCCCAAATTGGGACTAATATCTATTTATGAGAATTATCGCACTATCAACCTTAAAAACATTTTGGGAAGACAGCTCAGAATACATTGACGCTAAAGAGCCAACGTTAGCTTGGTATAGGCATGCATTAAACGCTGATTGGGGAGCACCGGCGGATGTGAAACAGGACTTTAGAAATGCCAGCATCCTCAAAGATGGGCGTGTCGTGTTTAACATTGCCGGTAATAAATACCGGTTAGTTGCTTGGATCAATTATGCGTACAAAGTGGTTTACATACGGTTTATCGGCAGCCATGCGCAATACGATAAAATTGATGTACAAACGATTTGAAGCCAAAAGGTAGTAACAAGAGGTAAATATAATGGACATCAGACCTATTAAAACAGATGCCGACTACCGCGCGGCATTAAACGACATCGAAAACCTAATGATGGCGGAGCCTGATACCGTCGAAGGCGAAAAGCTGGACATTTTGGTTACGTTAGTCGAGGCCTACGAAGCAAAGCATTTTCCAATGGATTTGCCAGACCCTGTTGAGGCAATAAAGTTTGAGATGGAGCGCAAAGGCTTAACCGTTAAAGATCTTGAACCCATGATAGGTAAAAGCAATCGTGTTTATGAAATCCTAAACCATAAGCGATCACTCACGCTAAAAATGATTTGGAAACTTCATGAAGGGTTAGGTATTCCAGCAGAGTCGCTGATCAAGCCACCGCAAGTTCGCGCTTTATAGTGCTGCGAATCAAAATTAGTTTGTTATGAATGACGCTCGCTACCCAAACATTTCTGCTATTGATAACAGGCTAGCTGAGCTTGAAAATGAAAAGCAGCAGCTTCTCGCATTAAGAGAGGCTTTGCGTAGCGCTCAAATCGAGCGTTCAGTACAGACATTCACGCCAGAACAAAAGGTCGCCTTATTCAGACAACGATTTCGTGGAAGAGAGGATATCTTTGCCAATCGTTGGCAAAATCAACAGGGGCGCAGTGGCTATTCCGTAGCCTGTGATAATGAGTGGGTAAGCGGGCTATGCAACAAACCCCGCATTAAATGCCAAGACTGTTCACACCGAAAGTTTAGCGAATTAAACGAGCACATTATTTACAGGCACCTTGCCGGTCATCAAGTGGTAGGTCTGTATCCACTACTTAAAGATAATTCGTGCTATTTGTTGGCAGCCGATTTTGACAAAGGCTGTTGGCAAGAAGAAGTCAAAGCAATGTCTAAAGTGTGCCAAGCGTTTGATATTCCGCACGCGATAGAAATCTCGCGTTCTGGCAACGGGGCTCACTTATGGATATTTTTTGAAACCAATATCCCAGCGAACCATGCTCGGGCACTGGGTTTCGCTTTGCTTGATAAAGCCATGGAAATATTTCCAAATCTATCGTTTGACTCCTATGACAGGCTCTTTCCTAACCAAGATGTACTTCCTGAAGGCGGGTTTGGCAATCTCATTGCGTTACCACTTCAAAAGGAGGCTCGCCTTTCAGGTCGTAGTTGCTTTGTTGACAGTGACCTGAATGCCATCGATGATCAATGGCGGTACCTTGCTGAGCTTAAAACGCTCACTCAGTCGAGTATTGACCAACTCATAACAACTATTTCACCCAACACCCTATTACTGTCCGAGCAAGGGCTAACAGACAACCGCCCTCCTTGGGAAATCACAGCCAAAGCCGCACCAATAAAATTAGAGTCTTTGCCGAAAAACGTGACCATTACCTTGGCCAACCATATCTACTTTTTGATGAGCGAGTTACCTGGGCCATTACTGGCCGGACTAAAGCGATTAGCTAGTTTTTCTAATCCTGTGTTTTTTAAAACACAAGCGTTGCGCTTTTCAACCCATGGCATTCCGAGGTTTATTTCCTGTGCTCGTATTGAAAACGGTTATCTAGCACTACCGCGAGGCTGCCTCGATGATGCGATTGCTTTGCTACAAGAGCAAAACATTTCGCCACTATTTGACGATAAGCGTGAAATTGGTAAACCATTATTAAAGCTTACCCCTGAGTTCACTTTGCGAAAGAACCAGCGTGACGCAGTGGCCGCAATATCTAAACATGACTTCGGTATTTTGCATGCGCCAACTGCATTTGGAAAAACGGTTACTGCCATTGCTATGATCGTAAAACGCAAAGTAAATACCCTCATACTGGTTCATAGCCGACAACTGCTCGACAATGGCAAGAGCGCTTACGCACGTTCCTACCCGAAGTAACCATTGGCAGTATAGGCGGAGGTAAAAGAAAGCCGAGTGGCATTATCGACATAGCCACCTACCAAAGTTTGGTTAATAAAAAAGACAATTCCATCACTCCTCTCATTCAAGACTACGGCCATATTATTGTTGACGAATGCCACCACCTATCTGCACCAAGGTTTGAAATGGTACTCAACGAGGTAAGAGCAAAATATGTATTGGGCCTTACAGCAACACCAGAGCGACAAGATGGTCATCAAAAGATCATTTTTATGGCGGCAGGGCCTATTCGCTACAAAGTGAAACAAAGCCCTGATGAGCAATTTACTCAAACCGTGATGATTCATCAGCTCTACGATGTACCAGCAGCAGAGCTTATAAAAACAGATGAGCGCCCCAAAATAAGCGATGCCTACCGCTGGCTCGTCAATAATGAGCAGCGCACTTCAAAAATCGTCTCAGACGCCTACGAGTGTGTTCAAAATGGCGGACACCCGTTAGTCCTTACAGAGCGTAGAGAGCACGCAGAATCCATACACTCACGACTTACCGAAATGGGTATAAGCACTGTCGTACTTAAAGGCGCCATGAAAGCTGCGGAACGCAAGAACGCTGACAATCATCTGCAATCGGCTCAAGTCGTCGTCGCAACAGGAAAATATGTAGGCGAAGGGTTTGACCTACCAAGACTGGATACGTTGTTTTTGGCCATGCCCATCTCATGGAAAGGAACATTGGCTCAATATGCCGGTCGTATTCATCGTGAATCGGAAGGCAAAACACAAGTCACTATTCACGACTATGTGGACTGCACTCTCCCTATGCTGCAACGCATGTTTAAAAAACGCGAGAAAAGCTACAAGGCTATGAGGTACGCCCTTGAGTACATTGATGACAACAGTAACAAGCAACCTTCATTGAAATTAGAAAACATCCCTTCACCAAATACCAAGCCAAAATAAACAGCAGCACTTCATTAAACACTTCCCCATGCCTTTACCCCCATACGCCAAAACTGAGCTAAATCAGCTGTGGTTTGTGCTCCACAATTGGAAATAAATTCAGCAATCTCTAAGTAGCTGGCACCTTGAGATTGTTCACCATCATAGTATTGAAGCTGTGTCATGGCCGACGAAAAATGCAGCCGCTTGTCACCGTCGCGGTCAAACCGTTTTGTTAAGAAGGTATGGTGCTGTGACGAAAATTGCCTCATCTCACTTGGAAACATGTCAACACCTGCCGCTAACGCCAATTCATAACAGACCATCTCCCACGCGCCCACATCATGGGTATCGTTTAAATTGGGAAACTTAGCAATCCACAAGTGGTCTTGTTCATCTGTGACACAAGCTTTGGGCCTTGCACCACCTAATGATGAGCCTGGAGAAATCAGCATTTTCAACCAGCGGTAATACTCGTCACTGTCGATGTTATCGTCTTTTTCAATCTGCATTGCTGCATGCTCTAGCTCTCGCAAAGAAGCCATTGGCGGCGCAGCAAATTCAGAATTGTCGTCCAAAAAAGCATTCGAGCCTGTTCGCTTAAATCGAATACCACCCATCCGGTAAGAGTCATTTACGCCCAGCAGGTAATCCAATTCGTTTAATCGACTTGTTGCTCGAATGCCTTTGCGCGCCTCAATCGCCGCACGCCGCTGCATTAAAATACGCCCCCATCTATCAGGCGATGAATCAAGAAATGCGCGGAAGCTTTTATCGACTTCATCGTTTTAGAGTACACCGGAGTGGAGGGTCAGGATGGGATCAATTTGCAAGCGATAGGCTGAGGTTAAAAATGCTTTATCGTAGGCAAAACTAAACACGCCACCTCGGCTTGAATCGCTGTAAGAAAGCAGCCCTATTAGCAAAGGTGCTTCAATTGGCTGCCAGTCGGCATAGACTTCAACGATTTCACGGCTCATCTTGAACCTTCCAGCAATTTTATGTTTTGCAGCTTGATACCCACTTCATCATGGGCGGCCATTTCTGCAAAGTTGCTTTCCATGCCAAGAACGGCCATCACCTTTAAGTAAGTGCCTATGGCAACGCCCGGATCACCGGCTAAGACTTAATTCACGGTTTTATGATCAAAACCAGTACGTTCACACAGTAGCTTTTTGGTAAAACCACGTCTTTTCATCGCCAACAGCAAGTCTTCACCAAACTGCGTCAGGATTTTACGCTGCTTTGGAAACAATATATTGTGTAAGTCACGCTTAGCCATATCACCAACCAAAGGGACTATATTCCCACTTTACTCAATATAATTGGATTTATATCCTACTTTTAGGTTTAGCTTGCGCGTTGGCCAAGGCGATGATGTGAATCCCTGAATGCCAAAGGTCATCAAATTACACTTTTATGCGCATAAAAATGTAAAATTCCGCACTTTTCTGCGCGTAAAAGTGTAGGCTGAGTTATACTACAGGCAGTTAACAGTCTTAATTGGCGGGAAATGACAATGCAGCGCAACTTACTAAACGCCCTAATAACATGGAAAAATCAACCGGTGCGCAAGCCATTATTGATCGATGGTGCAAGACAAACAGGTAAAACCTATCTGCTACAAGAGTTATTTGGGAATACCTTTGCCAACATCCTTCGTATCGACTTCCTTGAAAACCCTGCCTACAAAGAAGCGTTCGATGGCTCTCTGTCACCTGACGAGCTAGTAATGAATATTGAGTTGTTAACCAACCAAGCGTTCAACCCAGAAACCGATCTGCTGATATTAGATGAAATTGGCGAATGTGAACGTGCCGTTACCTCACTAAAGTACTTTGCTGAAAAAGCACCGTCCTATTTTGTCGCTGCCAGCGGCTCGAATATTGGTTTGCTCAACACCTTCCCTGTGGGCAAGGTAGAACAATACAATTTACGACCACTGACCTTCCAAGAATTTATTTACGCATCCAACGAGCAAGCGCTGATCAAAGCGTTTGATAGTCAAGCAAGCACACCGGCAGTACACACCAAATTGATGGACAAACTCACTGACTACTTTTTTACTGGTGGTATGCCGGAAGCCGTTTCTGCTTGGTATCAGTATAAGGATTCAAGCATTCTAGAGCGTGTTGAAAAAGTCACAAAAATTCATGCCGATTTAGTGGAAGGTTATCGCCGCGATTTTGGTAAGTACGCGGGCAAGGTCGACACCACACTGATTGAATCGGTATTTAATAGCATTCCAGCCCAGCTATCACTTGTCAGCGATGAGTCGGTTAAACGCTTTAAATTTAAGCATGTGCATGAGCGTAAATCTCGTTATAGCGATTTTGAAACCGCGATCCATTGGCTTAACTGCTGCCGCCTAGCTTTGCCAAACTACCCTATTGAAGGATTGCCGAAATCTCCGTTAGCGGCCTATAAAAAAGAAAATATGGTGAAACTGTTTTTGTTTGATGTGGGTCTGCTTAATCATATGCTCGGCAGCAGTTATAAAGAAATTAAGCAACAAAACTATGAATACAAAGGTTATGTGGCTGAAAACTTTGTGCAACAAGAGCTCACTGCCATTGGCGTTGACCCAAGCTATTCATGGAATGACGCCCGTGCCGAAATCGAATTTATTTTGGCGACCGATGAAGGCGATATCGTCCCTGTGGAGGTCAAAAGTGGTAAACGTACAAGAGCAAAATCGTTGGCATCCTACGTTGAAAAATGTACTCCAAGTAAAACCTTTAAGTTAACGGGTACACAAGGCTCATCCGCATTAGAGCAAACCAATATCGTGATGCCTTTGTATTTCACGCAGTATTTACCACAGAGATGGTAAAAGCGCGTTACTTAGACCCCGAGGTCTACACAAAGTGACTTCATAGGTAACAATTTGTAGACCTTTGGTGGGCTTACAACCTTTCAACCAACCCTCAATCGGTTTTTTGCTAACGTCATTTGGCCAGCCTATCGCCTCATCGTTTAAAGCAAATCACTCAAGCGATTTAACAGTGCTTTACGGCTATTATTCGCCACAACAAAGCGCTTAAAACGTTGTTCAAACGCCGCTTCATCAGCTTTGAACTGATAGGCCTCAAACAGCTGATGCAGATAGCGTGATGCCGCATCGTAACCACTGGCGCAAGTTCGATCCGCTTGCTCTTGTGATTGCTGCCAGTAGTGCTCACGTTGATTGTAGATATACGTCAACGCTTTTTCTTTTTCCGCTTTTTCGATAGCTAATTTTTTTGCGAGTGCTGCGGCTTGCTCTTGCTGTAATTGACTTTGCGCTTGCTCAATGAAAGGAGAAATGACGGCGGAAGTTAACCAGTATTGATAGATCTCGTCTGTGTTGACAGGTTCTTTTCGCGTCAGCGCTAAGGCTTGGTGACGGGTTAGCTGGCCTTGCTCAAACAACGTGCGTAATAGCGTGTCTTTCTCTGCTTGCGAGAGATTATGGATCCACGCATCAAGCGTAAGCTGAGTTTGTTTGGCTTGGTGACTGGGTTGTTCGCTCAGCACCATGGCGAGCGCCTTAACCAATGCTAAGGGAATATCATACAGCGCAGCAAACGACTGCTCCTCTTCCCTGAGGTGCTCAAAATCGAATTGAATTAACGGCACTCGCTCAACGCCATCATTAAAATCAAACGCTTTGAGCCACATTAAGTACACAAGGCGCCAATCCCCTTGCATTAACCCGCCGCGTAAAGCGGCTAAATGCTGGAAAAAGTCGTCAGCATGCTCATCGTCAAAATACTCATCACACTCCTCAAGGGAAAAAATCAGCAACTGCCACTCATCGTTTTCGTGAACATGAAGTCCATCACTTGAAAAGCCAAGTAACGCATCTGGAAGCGTTCCTGCTGGTAGCTTGATGTATACATCGATTGAGCCCCAATCGGCATAGTAAAAACCGATATCAAAGTATTTTAACATCAGCTCAAAAGGCTCGGCCTTTAGATCACTGTAGGTGTAATACACCTGAAAGGCCGTAGCGCTGATCTCGGCACGGCTTGAAATGGCTCTGAGTGCTTGACGTGCTTTAGCATCTAAATACCCATCCAGACGCTCAAATTTATAGTATTGAAATTCGCTCACGGTGACCTTGCTATTTATTTATTGTGAATTGAAAAGTTTGTTTTAACAAAGGCTGTACCTGAATCACTCTGGCGACTTGTTCAGCGTTTATATAACGTCTTGGGTCAATCGTTACAAATCCCCAAAACTGCAAAAATCGCTCAATAAATCGTGATTCGATGAGCATACTTAAGTTTCTTTCTGGCGAGAAGTAATCATCCGTAGGGAATACCAGCAATAGATTAGGGAAAGCTGTCATCACCTCTTTCACAAGCTGCTCCACACTGTTGTGGCTTTGAATACGCCACAGCATAAACAACCAAAAAGTGCGCAAGTCGACATCGTATTCGAAACTGTCCAAATAACCCCAGTTATATTTGCTGATAGCGGCCTCTAACATAGGTTTGAAAAAGGCCTGTATGCCTAGCGCTTGATACTGCTTTTGCGCTGATTTTTTTACATGGTAGCGGCCACTGCGCCGATAAATAATACCGCTAATTTCGGCAAGCACTCGGGTGTAGTGCAAGGCATTAAATTTGTCTTCATTGCTGCCCGAAAACTCGCTGATGCTTATACTACGTTCTAATTGAGCAACGGCAAACTCAGGCAATAACTCACTGGCCTGTTTAACCAACTTAGCCGGTAAGTTGCCTTTACTCGTGGCTTTGAAGGAGCCTTCTTGCGCCATGGCCTCATCAAGAATGAGGGCTAGATAACGCATTATTGGGCTGGCAGAAAGAGAGTCGGGAGTGCAAATTGTCACCCACTTTAATTCATCAAAAGGCGCATAAAGCCAATTGGCCATTTGCGTTGGCGTTACGCCACAAAAATCGGGATGAGGTTGATGATTGCGTTCTTGCACTTTGTGCTGCAAAGCGGCATTGAGTTCATCAAGACTCAAATTTGGGTTCATTGCCAGCATGGTTTCAACATCATCGAAGACTTGGGCATGTTGCTTGGAAACGCTGCTCATACAACAACGTTTAAATTTTTTACCACTGCCACAATGGCAAGGATCGTTTCGGCCGAGCTTCATTACTGTCCCTTCTTATTGTTATAGAAAAAGCGCTGCATTTTCTTGTTTACGCTGCTCCAATGTCTTAGCAATCACGGACATTGTTGTTTTACTGATCCCTTGTTGCTTGGCAAGATACGTAAATTGGCTGATGGCTTCTGCGACTTCTTCAATAACTTGCTTTGCATCATTCCAATTCGCAAAGCCAGCACTAGTAGCAAGTTTTTGCATCACCTTAAGCGATGGCGCTTTGCCATAACCGCCGAAAGCAGTGGCGTGTTCGTTGAATGGATGTGGGCTGTAGGTAACATCGTAAAAAGGTGCAGGGTTCCATTGACCGTCATCCGCTTGCAAAAACGCCCAGTTTTTACTGTGGTCGTCTTGGTTAGACGACAGCAGGTTAAAAACGGCACGGCGAAATTGCAGCTGCCCAGCAGCAGGAGATTTACACAACTGACGGCTGGCTTTGATCAAGTCAATATAATCTAAACTTGGCGTTCGAAAGTCTGCATCCAGCAGCCCGCAAGCGCTGTGCATATGCAAGCGACCTGAACTGCGATTACCGCTTAAACGGGCCTGCTCCGTGACATAATCAAAACGCTTAAGCGCCAACCAGGCAGACGCACCGCTTGTAGTTGGTGCTTCAATGAGTTGCCAGACTGGTGGTTGGCACTTGGCAAGCTCGGCCATTTGCAAATAAACCGCTTCACACAACCCTTCTTCATGCCCGAGCGCGAGATTTTTCGAGGTAAACTTAATCAGCCAAGCCTCATCTCCAGGCTGAGCAAAGGTTCGACAATGCTGAGTTTCCCCTGCAGGCATATAAATCTGCGCCTTAGGCCTTGCTCCACCCGAACTACCACCGGCGACTAATGCGGCCAACACCTGTTGCGTATGCCCATCTAACTCATCGTGATTATCATCCATATAATCTGACATTGAAGCATCGAACAGCGTTTGTGCTTCTAAGCCCAAGGTTGCTAAATCAATGTCCGCGTATGTCGTGGCTGAAAACTCAGACACCGGAGCAAAAGACAGCGCTCCCATGCCTTTATCACCGACAAAGGCCAGTCTATCCATCGCCGTTAATTGATTAGGTAGGATGCCCTTTTGCCGGAAAATACGATCTTGTAACAACATGCCCCAGCCATCGGGCAAACAATCCCCAAATACGCCATGTACACCTTGGTGCGGCGCTTTAGGTGCGGCTTGAACTAGCGTATTCGCTTGCAAGGTAAACGGTGATAAATTGCCAAACTGCTGCAAATAGTCGTCAGTATACTGAAAAAAAACGCCTTGCCGATTCTGCGCCAAGACTCCAACAGATATCTGCTCACCTGAGCTTAGCGTACGAGTAACATTAAGCTTCTGAATCGGTTTAAAACTCATCTTTTAGCACCTCATCAATACTCATGGGTATAGCAGCGCGTTCTTTGCTAAGTTGCGTGAGCTGATAAAGCCTATCTAGCGAATCAAGTGTCTGCCATAGCAACAGCAATTGACGAAATGAAATTTGCCCGGTCAGCTCAAATTTCTTAATGGTGGCCGCAGGTACGCAGCTTCGCTCAGCCAATGCAGCGCGCGACAGCTTTGCCTGCTTGCGTAACTCACGTAAATAAGCCGCATAAGCTTGGCTTACATCGGTATCATCAAGTAAGGTAAAATTCATCCGCAAAGACCAAATGGATACAGTTATATCCATTATAGCGAAATAAAACATAAAGTGGATACTATGATATCCATAATTGCGTAGAGTGTTGAAAAAATCACTCGATAAAGCCCTTCAAAACTGCTATTTTTAGACCCTAACAGCAGCATAAGATTAACCCGTTAGGTCAGGTGGCCTAACTTAAATAAAAAAGTCTCCGACAAACCCGGTACGGTTCAGCCATATATAACTCCATCAACCTGATTTTTTACCATTCGGTTTACCTAATTAATCATCACAAAATTATGTTGGTGATTATTTGGTAAATTTTTAAAAACTTATGTGACCAAAATTAAACGATCTTAATAAACATTAATTCCAATAAAAATATTTTAAAACGTAAGTTATTGATGTTATTGTACTTATATACACAGCAATTTATACAATTTAATGTAAATTATGTTGGTGACTATTGCCAAGGTTGGGGTTTCTGCAATACTTGAAATACGTTGTGCTAGATCTTGATCTAGCCGGTATTTATTAGGCAAACGTATTTGTTTTTCTATCCCCAAACTAGGTTCATAACTATTGGCTTGTTTTCGCTCTAGTTGTGTATCCGTCTTACGTACTTGCATACCGGCTGTAACAGTCCACGGATTTTGCCCTACTTTTAATCCTTGTCGGGCAAAGTCTGCATAATCTTGCTCTGATATTGCAGCACGCACATTCGGATGTTCTACTAGACTCTGTTGTACTGCTTCAAGTGGTGGCAAAGCAGCTTCAAGTTGAGGTTTTGCAATTGCTGTCGAAGCCACTGTAAAACAATAGCCCAACCCAAACAGATACCAAATTTGGCCTAGAAGTGTTGATTTAAATTTGATATTTAATGTCATTAGTCAAGTGCTCCTTGGCTCATATAACCAGAAATTAATGTAGGTATGACCCAATAAAAACAATCACTTGATTTAAATTTTTGCTGAATATGCGCCAAAACCAATGATACAGATTCGTGTTGTACAATCAGCAATATAAGATTCCGTTCAGTTGCTCCGCGAATTTTTTCCTGAACATTACGATAATGTTGGCGATTACCAAACCCTTGTGCGTTGACACAAGTACACCCTGAAATCAACTCAGGAATTAACCACAAATGCTCCATAAGTTCTTCAGCAATATCAGAGGACACGTTAATAGAGAGTTGGCATATTTCAGACATGATGATCTCGCGCTAAACCAAATTTTTTAAACAAGTTAGGAAGTAAAATCAGAGTCAGCAAAGTACAAGAAATAAGCCCTCCAATCACAACTATCGCCAATGGACGTTGAATCTCGGCACCAGGGCCAGTAGTAAATAACAATGGGATCAAACCTAAAGCTGCAATACTCGCGGTCATCATGACTGGACGTAAACGGCGCATAGCACCTTCACGAACAACTTCCTCAATTGCAACACCACGAGAAATCAGTTGATTAAAATAACTAATCATCACTAAACCATTCAGTACAGCAATCCCCATCAAGGCAATAAAACCAACTGATGCAGGAACAGATAAATACTCACCTGTTAATGCTAATGCAAATACTCCACCGACTAACGCAAAGGGAATATTGACGAAAACCAATACGGCTTGACGCACCGAACCCAAAGTCGTAAATAGTAAAAAGAAGATCATTGTTAATGCAGCAGGTACAACAAGCATTAAGCGAGCAGCCGCACGTTGTTGGTTTTCAAATTGCCCCCCCCATTTGAGTGAGTAGCCGGTTGGTAACTTGACTTTCTCTGCAACCAATTGTTTTGCTTCATCTACAAAACTAACTAAATCACGATCACGTACGTTGGCACGTACCACTGACATTCGTGATGCATTTTCACGATCAATTTTTACGACACCCTCAGTCTTAACCACTTCTGCTAAAGATAACAATGGCACTGCAGCTGCATTCTCAATTGGCAAGGCAATATTGGAAAATTCAAAACTCGACTCTCCCAAACGTGGATCCCCTTTCATCATTAATGGAACAGGGCGCCCCTGTTCAATAATGGAACCTATTTCTTTGCCTTCCACGAGCATCTTGAGTTGGGCTTGAACATTTTGACTGTCCAATTGATTTCGTATAGCCATATCACGATGGATTCGCAGCTCTTGATACTGTACTCCCGAATTTTCGAGTGTCATGACATCTTCATTGCCTTCAATGCCTTGTAGAACTATTACAATTTGCTTTGATAAATCATTAAGCTGGTCTAAATCACTTCCAAAAATTTTGACAGCCAAATCTCCTCGTACTCCAGACAACATTTCTGAAGTGCGCATCTCTATGGGTTGACTAAATGTTAAGTTCACGCCAGGAACATCTTGAAGTACAAGACGAATTTTTTCTAAAATTTGCTCTTTATTTTTGACTTGCCATTGCGTTTGTGGTTTTAGCACAATGAAACTATCTGTTTCATTTAACCCCATAGGGTCTAATCCCAATTCATCAGAACCTGTACGTGCCACAATTCTTTCAACTTCAGGCACTTGTTCCAAAATACGTTTTTGAATATCCAGATCTAATGCAATTGAGTTTTGTAAGCTAATCGAAGGGATTTTTTCTAACTGTAAAATAGTATCTCCCTCATCCATGGTTGGCATAAATGACTTTCCAATGAATGGGAAAATCAATGCAGCCAGAAGTAAGGTACCACCTGCTAAGACATAAATCTGTTTAGGATGGGCTAAACTCAGATTCAAAAGTTTTCGGTAACCAGTTTCTAATTTAGCTACTAAAAAGGGTGTGTGATGTGCTTTCGGTTTTAGAAAGAATGAACACAGTACAGGAATCACTGTCAAAGAAAAAATTAGTGAACTTGATAAAGCAAATACAATTGTTAAAGCCACAGGTGAAAAGAGCTTCCCTTCCAATCCTTCAAGCGTGACCAATGGAATAAACACTAACATAATAATGATCATGCCTGCTGTGACTGGTACTGCAACCTCAGACACTGCGCGGTAAATCATATTTAATGGCGGTAAAAAAGAACGTTGCGGTGACTCTTTTGCTTCAGCAAGTTGCATTTCAATATTTTCAACCACTACAACTGCAGCATCCACTAATAAACCAATCGCAATCGTCAAACCACCTAAAGACATTAAATTGGCACTTAAACCAAAATGGTGCATCATCAAAAAAGTACTTAGTGCAGATAATGGTAAAACTGCCGCAACCACTAAAGCAGACCTTAGGTTTCCTAAGAACAATAAAAGTAAAATCAAGACTAAGACAATAGCTTCTAATAACGTTTTACTTACGGTATGAATGGCTCGGTTTACCAACTCACCACGATCATAAAATGGTTCAATCGTTGTACCCTGTGGCAGAGTTTTTTCAATGTCGGACAAATGCTCACGAACATGTTGAACGACTTGACGTGCATTCGCACCTTTTAAAGTTAATACAATACCTTGGACAGCCTCACCTTGGCCATTTTCAGTCACTGCACCATAGCGTGTGAGTGCTCCAGTATGTACCTGTGCAACATCTTTAACCCGCACCAATGTTCCTTGATGGCTAGAAACAATAATATCGCCTAACTCTTCAAGGTTTCTGACGCGGCTATCGCTTCGGATCAGTAATGACTCTCCATTTTCATTAAGCCGCCCAGCACCATCACTGGCATTATTTAGCTCGATTGCCTGTTGTAGCTGTGTTAAAGATAAGCCTCGTGCCGCCAGGGCCTCTAAATTAGGGGTCACTTCAAATGTACGAACAAGTCCCCCCAAAGCGTTAACATCGGCGACCCCTTCAATTTTACGAAGTTGTGGACGAACCACCCGATCAAGTAGAGTTCGTTTTTCCATATCACTGAGTGGCCCATGTAAGGTAAACATAAAAGATTCACCTAATGGGGTCGTCATGGGTGCAATTCCACCTGACGTACTACTTGGTAATGCAGACATCACATTACTTAAACGTTCATTCACCTGTTGTCTAGCCCAATAAGGGTCAGTGCCTTCAGCAAAGTCTAATGTGATAATCGCAATCGCGTATTTAGATTGCGAACGCATTACTGTCTGATGAGATATTCCCAACATTTCTTGTTCAATGGGTACAACAATACGGCTTTCCACCTCTTCGGGCGTCATGCCGGGCGATTTCATCACAATTTGTACTTGCGTACTTGACACATCAGGAAAAGCATCAATTGGTAGTTTCGTAAAAGCAATGTAGCCTGCCACACTGATCGCCAATGTGAGCAATAATATTAAAATGCGCTGACTAAGTGAAAAGGCGATAAGACGTTTTAACATATGTCTCACCTCAACGTTCTGTAGTGCTAATAGGTGCTTGCTCTGCACCAAAGCCAGACCACACCGCCTTGAGACGCTCTACACCACTGATAGCAAGTTGCATTTTGGGTTTTAATTTTTCAGCTGTAATATAACTTTGCTGCTGATCAGCTGATAGAACTTCAACCGTTACAGCTTCAAACCCCTTCTGATTTTTAACAAAAATAATGTGTTTACCATCTTGTGAGGTTATGGCAGTACTTGGTACTGGCCATGCTGCAATTACTGTTGGCTGCTTACTTTGAACATGAACTTTGACAAATTGTTGCACCCGCAAACAATTATGTTTGGTATCCATTTGTACGATGATATTTTGAGTTTGTGTATTCCCTACAAGTGCTGGAGCGATATTTTGTATATGCCCTGTAATATCACAACCTTCAACCTGAACAACATCCCCAATATGCACATATTTACTGTCAGCTAAATTAGCTTGTAATAACAATTGTAACGGTGAATCAGCGTTTACAAGTTGACCTAATACTGTACCAGCCTCAACATACTGACCTGTAGAAACCTGTAAGTTTTCTATATAACCACTTGTTGGGCTTTTAACATAGACAATGGAATTTAGACTATTTACCTGCCCTCCTCCCATAAATTGCAGCATTCGCTGTTTTGCACCTAAGTTAATATTAAGACGCTGTACTTGATTCTGTGCCTCTTGCACACGCTTCTCGGCAATAATGCCTTCAGCATATAAGCTACGTTCACGTGTTAAATTTTGCTGGGCTAATTGTTGTTGAGCACGAAGCTGCAATATTTCATTTTGAATCTGAATTAAATCTGGACTATGTACAGCAAGTACATGATGATTCCGGGTAACTTCTGCCAAGGGTTGTACCAAAACTTGCTGCACCATTCCTGAAACAGGACTAGTCAGTACAACTTTGCTTTCTGGTGACCACTGTACTTGCCCTTGTAAAATAATTTGTTTTTGTATGTTAGTAGAAGAAGCACCTAATGTGTGTAATTTGATCCCAACTTGCTCAATTTGTTTTGAAGAAATTAAGATTTGTTGCTCTGAGACTTCAGGACTCCTCTCAGCCTCTGAAACCTGTCTCTCTACTTTAGCCTCTATATTTTTATTCGAGAGCAGCTTACTTCCCCACCATAGCCCAAGGCTAATCAAGATCAAGACGCTCATTAGATATAATAGTTTTTTAAAATTTAGTACATCTACTCGCTGATCCACTCGTTTCATCCTTCAAGAGATTTTCTCTACAAAGCTAAGATTAAGTTCTTAAGATCAGATTAAGTTTATAAACCTATTTCAGACTGCATAGGCCCAAGTGAACCGTATTGGGTTTGTGGGAGACTTTTATTTAACTGATGTTACGTAGTAAGTGCATTTTGAGCATCTTCGCTACTACATGTTGTAGTCGATTTATAAATTATTAATAATCATTATATTAAACTATATATTGTTATTATTTCTCACGAAAATCAGCATCAAAACATAGGTGACTTTTATAAACTAAAATGTCTAAAATGAAGTGACCAAAACCACATTAAATGATCTAAATTGATCAAAATTTTACTCCACCAAAAACTATATACCAGTAATCAAATCATATACTTATAATTAAGGTCATTTAATGGAATAAATCTCGGTGACCTTGCCAAGGTTGGGGTATTTTTATGATCTAACTTTTACTACTTTGTAGCAGGAATCACAGCCATACAATCAATCAATCCCAACCTCGGTAATAGCTTAAAAATATTACTAATAAAAATAGAACCAAATTAAATTATGCACACCAAAACTATAAATTGTGTCTACTTTTCTACACTTACACAATAAATACCGTTAGATTACTTGAAAAGTAAACAGTTAAATAGTAGAAATGTATCATAGTTATATTTTAATAATCTAAATATGTGCCGTGGAACGCGTAAACAAGTAACTTCTGAATGTTCATTTAATTTTGATAACCCCAAAATTATCTTCAAGCGAGATCTTTCTAAACTCGCATTAAACACTCATCCAGATTTTGCTGGCATTCATCACTGCTATCACATGGCCTTTCGAGCTCTACGATTAACTTCTCATTTTCGTTTAGCATCAAACAAACTCAATGTTTGGTCTATAGCAGGAATATCCAATTTCTGGATCGCTGATAATTTTGATTTGTACCTGCATCACATGAAGCTTCCGCCTTCACCTCAGGAATTACATGTATATACGTTCCCACCTGATGCCAACTTACAACAACAACTCAAACACTATGCAAGCTTTGAATTCTTAAGTTTTTTGCAAGCAAATACTTTTGATATACACAATTTAAATCCGCAGCATCTTCAGCAAGCGATCAACCGATATATTTCGACTGAAGTTTTACTCGACTTTAATCGCTTACATTCATTCAAAGCACATAAAACGCTCAGTCTTGAGGGGCTTGGTAAGTTACTCAATTTTAGCCATACACAACTCCACAATAGAAACAGAAAAATCCATGCACGTCGCCAGCATCTACTTGACGAAGTCAGCAAGCAATCAAAAGTCGTCGATCATTATTTAAATCAAAATGATTTTTCACCAAATCCAACAGATTTTTGGAATTGTTCATATGCACGAAAGTGAAACTAAGCCCCTTCCTCAACCCAAAATTTTATTATCAGACTTATTAAAAAAGCTTTTTAATGCAGAGGATTTGTGTCTTCATGCACATATTAACTTTATCGCAGATCTATTGGTTTACCATGACTGCTCAGATTATCTTAAGGGGCTTGTTCTCAGTGAGATTGAATCTGATATTTCTACAAGTTCACCACCTCGCATTCCCGCTACTCTCCAAGCGTCTAGAAAATCTAAAATTGGTGATTCCCCAATCACGTATTACATCAACAGTATTGCCAGCATTTATCATGCGCACACGGAACTACTCACCTGGAATGTGCTCGTCCTTAAAGCAGCACTATATTTATTAGCATTGCCGCAGATCAAACCAGATTTATTTGAAAAACAACATACAGAGCATCTCAATACGATTAAGCGCTTATTTCAGCGTTTCCGCGTTGCAAACAAGTCTTTTTTTGCAAAAAAAAAAGATGCTCACGCATTAGATTATCAAGCATTCTTAACTCTTAAATTCCCTGCTTTATTTCTATCATTAGAGCAATTTGTAGAGTCTGCTCTTCAACCTGAAGCAGATCAAGAACTAAATGATTTTCAGAAAAATTTCTGTGATGAATTACGTATTGCATTCAATTATGTACTAAAAAGCCGTCCAAAAATTGCCAAATCAAGTGTAGATAGTAAACTGCAATATCGTACATGGGATACCGATGGAACTATTAACGAAATCATTGAGACTAAAAAAAGTAATAGAGGTTTAGCTAATGAGCAAGCCCTTGACGAGCAAGAAGACCCCTCTGTTATTGTTCAAGCAGATCAGATTACACCACTTGCCAGACATTCTAAAAATGCCCAACGTATGGCACTTTCGTTAATTCCAAAACATATGCAACGACAAGATCATTTGCTCACTGCAAGTTGTTTACTCCCAAGTGTTTATACTATTTCTGACCTAATTACATACCTGTATCATGATGATAAAAAACATAATGATAAAAGCGTGCTCGTTGTATTACTTTGCTTAATCACAGGCGTTGGCTTTAAAGACTGGTTAAATTTTCAAAAAAGGCGTGTAAAAAGATTAAATCATCGCCAAGTCATTAAATTGCAAAGTGACCAATACTATCTCTCAACCAAATTCAGCATTTTTGAAGATGCAACGTTTGAATATCCGGAGTCACTGATCAATAACACCGTTCATTTAGATATCCCTATCCCAAATCACTTTATTGATCGTATCAAAGCAGAACCAATCATCACTGAAGATGAGCTAAAGAAAAAAATTAGAATAATAAAAGATGAAGTCAAAATTCCTCAGCTGAACTTATCAAAAACTAGCTCATTACTGCATCATGTTATTTTGCAAAAAACAGGCAATAGGCAACTTGCTGACATCATCACTGGTGTAGATGCAAGTCACTCTTCTTCAAGCTCTTACTGCCATTACAATGTAAATAAATTACAAAAAAATTATGTCAAAGTTTTATCTGAACTATGTACACAGCTCGCTGAAAATGACTACGGTGATATTGTCTATAGTGATCAGTCCATCTGCTTTGGTAGCCAAAAAGCACCAAGTAAAAATGTCATAAAGGACATCCTTTTCTATCTTTACACCAAAATTTATACGACTTCAGATAACGACTGGGTAGAAAGTTTTAATGCTTATAGCATTTGGATGTGGCATATCCTACTTTTGTTTACCGCTGCACGACCTGTTCGGGACTTTCCAGGTTTTTTGAATAATATAAGTTTTCAGCAACAGACAATTATGCTGTCTGACAAAGAGGTCGGTGGTAGACGTGGCTTTGGACGCTTGATTCCACTTTGTGCATTTCTCATCGGTGAATTAAAGAAATATCTTCGTTTCCTCGAACATATCCAACAACATTACATGGCGATTAACCGCGAAATCTCAGCCCAAATTGATGCCATATTTAATAATGAACAGCCTCTGTTAAATCTTTTACAAAATGGCACACTCACTCCGCTTACACCTTCCAATGTGCGTGACTTTCATCCTGAAGTTGGGTTAGCACATCCCAACTGGCACCGCCATACAACACGTGCCTTTCTCACCAACAAACAAATCCCCGAGCCTTTAATACTTGCACTTTTTGGACATGAAGCCTTCCAACAGGAAGCCGCACATCCATTTTCTAGTTTGTCTCTGAACCAATATCGCGCGCTCGCAACACATTTAAATGAAATGCAGGAATATTTTGAAATTATTGGAGTGAATTTAAATGTCCTCATCGCTTAAAAAAGCAGATCAACTGTTTGCCGAAAAGAAACGAGAACTTACTCGACAATTAAATGAACAAAAAATTCAAAATGAAGTTCATGCTTCACTCCGCAAATATTTTTCAGAACAGCAGTTTGATCAGAATCCACATTTGCTAGGTGATTACGGCGAGGTTTATAGCCACATCAAGAAAAACTCTACGAGTAAAAAGTGGATCAAGTTTGCATATGATTTTTTTGAAGATTACATCAAAGAGTTAAATGCTCAGCATCGCTTGGATTTAGAGCTGCCTCATGCTGTTTTAGATATTAAAAGAGATAAGCCTATCGTGACCATGAGCTGGAATGCCGATGGTCATGAAATAAATGACCTCGTACAACAGCTTTATAATTATTGGGAATTGGCTGAAAGCTGTGACTCATTCTCAAATGAGGAAATCGTGGGCAATATTATATTGTCTGCCATTCTATTTGGTGGCTTAAATGAAAAAGCTGAACTTAATGCCTTGCTTGAACACCTCAGAAATCCAGTAAAAGTACGCCATTATAAAGACCTTAATATTCTTTTTTTAGAATCCCATTCTAATCATTATGGCGATATTTTTATTGATGAATATACTGTTCGAAAATCTAGAAATTTTATTCCAGACCCCGTCACACGTCTGTGGCTAATACATTTTAATCTGAGAGATATTCGACATGTTCATCTTCCCGTAGAGGGCTATCTTGAGTATATCTTTCGAAAAATAAAGAAAAAGTTTAAAAAAAATAGCTTATCGCATTTACTTCAGCATGCTCGCTACAACTGGTTACAGCTTCCCAACGTAGATATAGATCCGGCGCTCTCTGAATGCCTCATCGGGAATTTACTCAGTTGTGGTTTACCCGAACAAGAGTTTGAGCGTTTTGTGCAACCAAAATTTAAATATAAGCATGAGCTCACTACTGAAGTCATTCATCAGTCTAAGAATTTACCTCCACAAACTGTTTATTTGCATCATGAGCAAGATGCACTAAAAGATGTACTAAAAATTCATAAAGACTTATTAAAAATTATTCGTCTTCGCCAAACAGATGCCCCAATCTATCAACTCATGATCGATTATTGTATGGAGAATGCAAAACTCTTTAATGAATACAGTAAACGAATCACCCTGTGGTTAATTAGTCTCTTTAAACCACCTCAAGAAGATATAGATCTGCTAGCTCAGAGATTTGATTTTTGCGCTACAATTTTTGCTAAAATCATTTCCAACAATAGCCAGTTAGCCAAAAGCTCAATTTACACATACTACACTCGAATTGGTGAGCCTTGGCTAATCTATTCTTTACAATATCAATTTTCTGAGGACGATGAAGAAACACGCCTGCAAAAAATATATGCACAGATTTATCAAAATAACTGTATTGCTGAAAGTCTGCTCGAAGATACTGTTAAAAAATCGGCTGCTCAAATTGTAAAAACACTCAAACGTTTTCATCAATTTCAAGAACAACTATTCGATGCCCCAGCATTCACTTTAGAGACGCTGGATCAACAAACCAGACCACGCACACGTATTATCAGCCCAGTCACATTTCAACTGTTAATCAAAAAACTTCAACAAGCACATCTACAAAATATCATCTCTCAACATGACTATGAAAATCTTAGTCTTATTTATACGCTTGCTTACAGAACTGGGATGCGAATTAATGAAATGATTGGTTTACGTATCAAAGATACTGAAGGATTAAACAGAATATCATTATTGGTCAAGCCATATGGGTCAGAAAAAATAGGCAATGAACACAGATTAAAGACTGACAGCGCGCAACGTAGCGTGCCCGTGTATTGCTTACTCAAAGCATCTGAGTATCAACAATTTCATCAATATGTTGTCAAACAGCGGTTAACAAAAAAACCGAATGATTATTTATTCAGTCAGTTCAATGAGAATAAGAAACTCAGCCAGCACATGCTGACTGCACCCTTTAAAAATTTTATGGATCAGTTATTCAAGCAACATCACTATACATTTCATTCATTTAGACATTCTGCAGCAAATCATTTAGCATTAATTTTTAAATGTGATTATCATTTTTTGTCTGATAGCCTCACAGACTATACGGAAGTTGAATATAATCAGCTCAGGGCTGAGTTATTACGTAATTCAATTGATCAAAATCATTGGATTATCATCGCACATCTTTTGGGGCATCTCGAACCCATCGAGACCTTTAAAAGTTATATTCATGTAGCTTACTTTATTGCAGGTTATCAATTTTCCAAATATCGCCCATTACTAAGCAATGGTTTGGTTAAGAAAATGCTGGGGATAAGCAATTCAACACAAGAGTTACATTTTCTAAAATCGCTCAATGATCAGTCTGAATTCAATTTTGAAATGCATGCTACAACGCTCTGTAAACTCCTTCTAAACAATCAAGAAAAATGGATAGCGAGCAATGCTCACACACTACATGCAGAATTAGAGGTAAATCAAACGCAAGAACATTGTATTTTTGACTATTTTGTCGCGACTCCAGAATCTAAAATCGATCTTGATCTATTTTATAAGGCACTCTGCTTATTAGAGTTATACAAATATGATACGGAGCGCGTAGCACAAGAACTTTGCCTATCTCATGAGCTCATCAAGTATTGGTATGACAATGCAATCCAACTCAAACAACTTAAATCTAGAAAAAACAATCCAAGACTTTTTCATATAACCGAACTGCAATACATCAAACCGTCAATGATTGATACTAATGAGGACCTTTTATTGGTCACACATTTTTTTAACTATCTACAAGCCTGCTATCAAAAGTCACCTGAAAATATTAGGTATGTCTTAGAATTCTTTATTAATCACGTAACTGCTTCACATACAGGTTTACATTCAACGCGGAAAAATATTCAGAATCTGGAAAAATTCTACTATGCGGCCAAAGATCTGTTTCCTGCCAACATGTGGCATTTACTTGGAATAGATATGGTTAATTTTTTAAACAAAGAAATTACGCCGAATCTACTCAAACTTGCCAAGGCAAATCAGAAACTAGAAGGTTACCCAACAACAAAAGAAAATAATGCACGCTTACAGCTATATTCCTTAAAACAAGGCAAAGCACTACCGGCTTTTAAATTTTGTTTACATCTGGCTTGCATTGGTAGGCCTGCTCAATTGCAGTTAGAAATAAAATGACTTCAATAAATCATCGTAACGGATACTGCTTAACTCTCGTGCTACACCTAAGTTTTAATGGTGAGTGTCTGTTTTAATTTTTTTTGGGGGTTATACAGTTAATTAATGCTGATAAAAGCCTAGGCTGGCCATATATAATTCCATCAACCTGATTTTTTACCATTCGGTTTACCTAATTAATCATCACAAAATTATGTTGGTGATAATTTGGTAAATTTTTAAAAACTTATGTGACCACAATTAAACGATCTTAATAAAAATTAATTCCAATAAAAAATATTTGAAAACGTAAGTTGTTTATTTCATTGTACTTATATACACAGCAATTTATACAATTTAATGTATATTATGTTGGTGACTATTGCCAATATCGGGCTTTGGATTTTGATGCTGTATTGATTGAATTTAATGGGGAGGATGATCATGTTCATTTATTAATTAATTACCCACCAAAAGTTGCTATTTCAAATTTAGTGAATAGCTTAAAAGGTCTATCTAGTCGCCACCTTAGAAAAGACTTTCCTGAAATTAAAAACAAACTTTGGGGTGATTCTTTATGGTCGCCAAGTTACTTTGCTTCAAGTTGCGGTGGTGCGCCATTAGAAATTATTAAACAATACATCGAGCAACAACAATCACCTCATTAGAATTAAAAATCGAGCCTTATATCACCTCCATAAATGAGGGTGTTTTACGGCTCATTGGATAAATAAACATAAACGTCGACTACTCCCAGATCATTTAGCAACCGTACGTATTGAGCATGAATCTGCATCAACGCAATACATCTGTGGGTGCACACTGCGTCGTATCGGCGAATATCAGTGAAAAATTGAATTTCAGACCAGCGCAGTTCTATAAAGAACAGCATGTGCGTGGTAAATGGGTTTGTGATCAATGTGACACCCTGACTCAGCAAACGATGCCTGCCTATGTGATCGATAAATGTATTGCGACACTTGAGTTACTTAGCCATGTGCTGGTATCCAAATATGCTGATCACTTACCGCTGTATCGTCAGCGACAGATCTTTCTGCGCGCAGGTGTAGATCTATCTAGATCCACCCTGTCAGATTGGATTGGTCGCTGTGGTGTAGACACTTGAACCTCTGGTCAATGCCTTAAAACAGGTGGTGCTGCAGCAAGGGGGTGATCTATGACTTTCAAGAAACCGTTCAGGTCTGCATGCAGAAGAATTCCTGAATGGCTGGCAGGGACATCTGGTCTGTGATGATTACAGTGGTTATAAAGCACATTTCAAATCAGGTCAGATCATTGAAGTAGGTTGCATGGCACATGCATGTCGTAAATTCCATGAACTGCATATCACTGGGAAAAGTCAGATTGCTGAACAGGCACTGGTGCTGATTCAGAAATTGTATGCGATAGAAGCAGAGTTAAGGCACAAGACCGACGGTACAGCGCAACAACGCTGCGAATACCGGCAACGGCATAGTCAACCAGTGATGCAACAACTATATGAATTGCTCAACCAACATCATCTGATGGTGCCATCAAGTTCTACCACCGCTAAGGCAATCAATTACACTCTAAAGCGCTGGCAAGCCTTAAGCCGCTATTCAGATGATGGTAATCTATCTATTTACAATGATTTGGTGGAGAACCAAATGCACCCTTGGGCTTTAAGTCGTAAGAACTGGTTGTATGTTGGATCACTGCGCAGTGGTCAGCGAGTTGCTAACATCATGACATTGATCCAGTCAGCAAAGTTGAATGGTCTAGATCTGTATGCCTATTTAAATGGTGTACTGCAAAAGTTGCCGACATACAAAGTGATCCAAATTAAAAGATTGGCATAGAGTTTAGAGGATACTTACAAATCAATGGTATCGCCAAGTTGATCGTCATCATCTTTAGCTAAAACGGTCTTTAGCTTATCATTTGTGGCTAGACGCAACAGCATCAAATATCTAGCTTAAGAAGCATCTCAGAGTAAATTTTTACAACAAAGCTAATAAGCTTAGGCTATTTTAATAGTTTTCATGATCCGCTGCTTTATACAAAGGCTATAAAAATATTTAGTAATTTTTTATCTAAATTACTCTATATACTTAAAACTTGGTTGATCTCCCTATCTTAACCACACCATTTTTTGAGCACTGAAAAACTTTTTTCTGCAAAAATATATGAGGAACAACAAAAGTGTAAAATCTAAAAATAATATCTATTCTTTTAACTATTTTTCATTCAGCTATACACACAGATATTTTGTATCCAATTTTCTTAGTACTTGAATTCTTCAGTGATACATTAAAAAATGTGTAGCAAGTTGCTACACTTTTCCTTAGACAAGCTCTTTACCAAAAATATCATTCAGCCTATCACGAATACTTTGTACAAATTCCGGATTATTTTTTAGTTTATGCTTCATATTACGTTTAAAGTCATTCAAGCTCATACCAACTTCAGCAAAATCCATTTGGAATAAAGTGTCATTAATAACAATATTTGCTTGAGAGTCAGTGAGACAACCAATTTTTTTAAACCACTTCTTGAACTGCGAATACTTTTCATCATTATTAAAAATGTACCAGGAACGTACATTCGTATCGAATTTTGCCCCCAATTCTTTTACTAATGCATTCTCTTCAAATGGAACATCAAGATAAATTTTTTCAATTACAGCAGTTTCATTTAGTGTTTTATCAGTAATACGCTGATGCAGTTTAAAATTCACCCCCACAATTGGGCGCCCTTTTTTTATGGTTTCATACTCTAGTTGTAGATCTGTATTTTCGTTAATTTCTGCAACTATTTTATCTAATACATAGCGTCTAAAATCTACCCAGCGATCATATTTAGTTTCATTAATATCAATCAGAGCTTTCAAGTTTTCTAAAAGCATTGGGACTTCATAACTCTTTTGGCTTGCGTACTTGAATTCATTTTTAATGAAATACGTATAAAGACTCATACTAGCAACAGAATCCAAGGCAAACAGATGTTTCAATTGATAGGTGGTGAAATTCCCCCCAGCCAACTGCGTGAAATACGGTAACACCTCACTGGTAAAACGAATCTGAATGGCATTTTTAGAATCATCTTCCCATCTTAACTCACGGATAATAGGAACGACAGAATGTACTTTTTTAGTCTTTCTCTTACCATCATCAGTAGGTTCCTCAATAATAAAATGAGCCACCCTAGATGAAAGTTCTTTATAAATCCGGTCTATTGCAACATTAATCGAATTGCGTTTATTCAATCCTAGTAAATCTGCCAAATCATCCTTATACAGATAAATATAGGTTTGTTCTGTGATTTCACCATTTACCCTATTTTTCTCACTATAATTTGCAACAGCCATTGCATATAGGAGCGCCTTATATTCATTGGCTGATAACTCAATTGGGCGAATTAAGCGGTTACTAGTGCTAACAACGCCATTATGACGAATATTGCCTATACAGTAAGGAATATGATTCAATTCTTCTTGCAATGATTCTGATTCTGTCATAACCGTGATATTTATATATTTAATTCTATTTTTATATACAAAAGTGGAAAAACTTTCAAGACTTTCACCACAAGAATCTAAGAGTGGAAGGCTTGTCATCAGAAATATGCATTTTTGACGATTTATTGTCCTTAAAGTGGAATGAAATATATTATTTCCACCATATAGTGACAGACCTTCCACCTTTAGCTCTAAACTAACAGTTCAAAATACCCATTTTCACTTATTTCTTCCAAATTTAGGTATGCTATGTCAGATAGAAACCTAGATGTGACAAGGCTTCCACCTTTCATTAGATTTGAAAGGTATAAATGAATAGATAATCATCAGGAAATATCCAATAAAAAAAATTTATCCACAGGGTGCTAACACATAGTGACAAACCTTCCACCCTTAAAGATTGTTTAGCCAACTTTATCAACAAATTAAGTATTTATTTTTGCAAGAGTTTTTTAAAAAATATAACCTTTTTAAAAATAGTAGTGACAAACCTTCCACTCTTGTGACAAACTTTCCACTTTACGGTGACAGACCTTCCACCTTTGAGTGACAGACCTTCCACCTTTGAGTGACAGACCTTCCACCTTTGAGTGACAAACCTTCCACTTTACGGTGACAAGCCCTCCACTTTTAAACTTATAAGCATTTGTTTTATATAGCAAAAAAACAGTCTTAATTATTAATTAGCTAAATAAATAATTATACTAATTATTAATTAAGCTAGCTTATTTAAAAATTAGTTTTTTAAGTTGTTTTACACCTAAATAAATAAGATTTATAAATTTAAAAACTATAGTATGATGAGTGAAAGTTATTTATATTGTTAAACATTCAAATACGGAAGCATCTGACACGTATGTCTGCAAAAATTATTACGGTTGCTAACCACAAAGGTGGATGTGGCAAAACAACGACCGTTGTACATCTAGCCTCTGAACTTGCAAATCTTGGCAATAAAGTTTTAGTCATTGATTTAGATCCTCAAGCAAACGCAAGTTTACACATTGGGATCCAACATCCAAGCGAAATTGTTGTTACTTCAGCAGAATTACTCGTTGGTGATATTTCATTATTAGCTGATGCATTACAAGAAGAAACAAACTTTGAAAAAGTATCATTAATTTATGGCTCATTAAATTTAGGAAAAACTGAAGACCAGCTTAAAGAAGAAGCTCCTCGTCCTTCAGAAGAATTAAGCATCAAGCTAGAACTGTTAAAAGATCTTTACGACTTCATATTAATTGATTGCCCACCTAGTCTTAAACTATTAACCAGTAATGCCTTAGCATCATCAACACATGTCATTATCCCTATCGAATCTGGATCACAATATGGACTGTATGGGGTAACAGATCTTTTAAACCATCTTGAAAAGATAAAACGTATTAATCCAGATTTAGAGCTTTTAGGCGCTTTACTGATTAAACATGATGAACGTCAGAATGTTTGTAAATTGATTCGGGATGAAGCTTTAAAACAGGTTGGAAAAATTTTACAAACTACCATTCCTCAAAGTACTAAAGTTAATCAAGCAGCAATTCTGCAACAGCCACTTTTGAAAGTAGAAAAAAATTCAAAAGTACGTAAGGCTTTTGAAAGCCTTGCTTATGAAATTGTAGCGAAAGTTTAAACCTGAGAGTATTATGGCAAGCACTAAAGAGCTTTTAGCTCAAAAATTGAAACAAAATACAGAAAAACATCAGCAAGCACAGAAAGACAATATTAAAGAGCTAAAAGAATTTAGACGTAATGTTCCTATTGAGGATATCAGTCGCAGTCCCAACCAACCGCGTAAAGTATTTGAAGATTCTCAATTAAAAGAACTGGCGGATTCTATTAATGAAATCGGCCTTTTGCAGCCCATTACAGTGCGTAAACTTGATAATCTGAAATATGAACTGATTGCAGGCGAGCGACGCTTACGGGCGCATCAATTACTCGGCAAGTCGGTGATTGAAGCCATTATCATTGATGCTAATGATGAAGAAGCATCTTTGTTAACCCTAGCTGAAAATTTAAAGCGTCAAGATCTGACAGATTATGAAATTTTTATTGGTTTGAACTCACTTGATGAAAAGTTGAAGAAGAACAAGCAACGTTTAGCTAATTCATTGGGTTTAAATCGCGAAGATATGTACAAATATCTATCGTATGAAAAGCTGCCTAAAGCAATGTTGAATGACCTGGATTTGGAGCCAGGTCTAGTCGGTCGTACTGCTGCAACAGCGTTCAAGAAATTTTTATCGGATCATATAGAGCAACTTTCGGAGGCGGAAACAGCTTTACTCGGTGCTTGGGAGAAATTAAAAGAAAAAAAACTGGAGCAAAGCAAAGTTACTTCTTATGCTGAAAAACTATTGAGTCAAGATCCAGAAAAAGTAACCACGACATCAGTGGTAAGAAAAATCGAATATGATGGTAAGGTTGCTGGAAATATCAAACTGAATCAAAAACAGCTCAATATCTCTCTTAAAATTTCAGAAATTGATGAAGCTAGTCTTTTACAACTAGAAGATTTTTTAAAACAGCTTATTCAGAAAAGTGAAAAAGTGTAGCAACTTGCTACACTTTTCAGTTTGCTCATAAAACTCTCACACTTACGTGAGAATTTTTTATAATTATCACATGCGAAAAATTATACCACCCAAACTGAAATTGATATGGTTACGCTAGAAGAGTTTATTCCTAAAAATTATCTTATACGTAAAATAGACAAAGCGATTGATCTCAATATCATTCATGAACGTGTCGCGCATCTATATTGTCCCGATAAGGAGACTGTTGAACGAATTTTGCCGTTGCAAAATAATTACAGGGTCTCTGTTATGCAAGTAACGCAGCAATGTTTACTGTCAGTTACAGCACAAAACTTGAAGAAAATCGCCTTGCACTTATCGAAGTTAATTTTTATTGTATTTTTTAGCCATCAATACGCTTAAAAATAAATCACTATGAATAAGCGATAGAAGTTTAGAAAATACCCCCACTTTAACGATCGCTAAAGTGGGGTTTGTGATTAGTCTGAAAAGTGTAGCAACTTGCTACACTTTTTTAATACTTAAATTGTACGACAAGAAATGACGTATCAATACTTACACACGAGCGTATTATTGGGTACTATTGGTTTAACTAAAACTAGATAACCTATTCATTGCAGGACAATTCCATGGCACGTACTCCAAAGCAAACCAAACAAGAACCCATTGAGGTCATTCTTTGGAAAGCTGCAGACAAACTTCGTAAGAACATTGATGCTGCTGAGTACAAGCATGTAGTCCTTGGTTTGATCTTCCTCAAGTACATCTCTGACTCATTTGAAGCTCACTACAACCTATTGGTTGAAGGTGAGGGAGAGTTTGCAGGAGCTGATCCTGAAGATCGTGATGAATACACTGCATACAACGTCTTCTTCGTTCCTGAGATCGCACGTTGGTCATACCTGTTAAACCAAGCAAAGCAAGTCACCATTGGTAAGATTGTAGACGATGCAATGGAAGCCATTGAGAATGAGAACCCTCAGCTCAAAGGTGTACTACCTAAAGTCTATGCACGTCAAAATCTCGATCCTACGAGCCTAGGTGAGCTGATAGACCTCATTGGTAACATTGCCCTAGGTGATGCAAAAGATCGCTCTGCCGACGTTTTAGGACACGTATTCGAGTACTTCCTAGGTGAGTTCGCTTTAGCTGAAGGTAAGCAAGGTGGGCAGTTCTACACGCCTAAATCCATCGTGAGCTTATTGGTTGAAATGCTAGAGCCATACAAAGGACGTGTATTCGATCCTTGCTGTGGTTCAGGTGGTATGTTCGTACAGTCTGAGAAATTCGTAGAATCGCATCAGGGTTTAGTGGACGACATCTCCATCTATGGTCAAGAAAGTAACCAGACAACTTGGCGTTTGGCCAAGATGAACTTAGCCATTCGTGGCATTAACTCAGAGCATGTGAAATGGAACTCTGAGGGTTCATTCCTGAATGATGCACACAAAGACCTGAAAGCGGATTACATCATTGCTAATCCACCATTCAACGTCTCTGATTGGAGCGGTGAGCAGTTAGTGGGTGATGCTCGTTGGTCTCTAGGTACACCACCTGCAGGCAATGCGAACTTCGCATGGATGCAACACTTCTTGTATCACATGAGTCCTAAAGGTCAGGCAGGCGTTGTGCTTGCTAAAGGTGCATTAACCTCTAAGACCAGTGGTGAAGGTGAGATTCGTAAAGCCTTGGTTTCAGAAGCCAATGTCATCGACTGTATTGTGAACCTACCTGCCAAGCTGTTCCTGAACACACAGATTCCTGCTGCTTTATGGTTTATGCGTCGTGACCGTGTTAACTCAAGCCAATACCAAGATCGTAGCAATGAGATTCTGTTCATTGATGCTCGTAACCTAGGTCATCTGATTAACCGCAGAACCAAAGTCTTGTCTGATGAAGATATTAAGCTCATCACAGACACTTACCACAATTGGCGTAACAAGGGTGGTGAGTATGAGGATGTTGCAGGCTTCTGTGCATCTGTACCACTTGAGAAAGTCGCTGAGCTTGATTATGTACTGACGCCAGGTCGTTATGTTGGTTTAGCTGATGATGAAGATGAGTTCGACTTCAAGGTACGCTTTACAAGCTTAAAGGCAGAGTTTGAAGCACAGCTTGCTGAGGAAGCCAAGCTAAACCAAGCCATTGCTGAGAACTTAGCAAAGGTGGTTGTATGAGTGAGTGGCAGGTTGGGCGATTAGATAGCTTCTTTACCCTAAAACGTGGTTATGACTTACCAAAGCAATCTCGTGTTTCTGGTAGTGTTCCCATCATTGCTTCTTCAGGTTTTGCTGATTTTCATAATGAAGCCAAAGTAAATGAATCAGGTGTTGTGACGGGCCGATATGGAACCATTGGTTCAGTTTTTTTCAGTGATGTACCATTTTGGCCATTAAACACATCTCTTTATGTAAACGACTTTAAGGGGAATGACAAAAAGTTCATCTACTACTTTTTGCAAACATTGGATTGGGAAAAATTTAGTGACAAAAGTGCGGTGCCTGGAGTTAACCGTAATGATGTTCATCAAGAAGAGATATGCTTTCCGTCTCTCCCTGAACAAAAAGCCATAGCCTCAATCCTTTCATCATTAGATGACAAGATCGACTTACTGCACTGTCAGAACAAGACTTTGGAAGCCATGGCTGAAACACTGTTTCGTCAATGGTTTATTGAGGAAGCGAAAGAGGATTGGGATGATTTACTAGTAAGTGATATAGCTACTCATATCAAAGACAATGTGAACCCATCAAAAGATCCTCTTAAGACATACTATCATTTTAGTTTGCCTGCTTTTGATTCAGGAGAAAAGCCTACTATTGAATTGGGTGCGGAAATTCTGAGTAATAAGTACAGAGTATGTGAGAACTCAATTTTAGTCTCAAAGCTGAATCCAAGAGTGCCTCGTATATGGTTATTAACTGATGTCAAAGATAATTATGTATGTTCAACAGAGTTTCAGAATTTGAAGCCTAAAGTAGGATCTCATTTAATGTTCTTGTATAGCTTATTCAATTCAAGAGATGTTATTGATGAATTAGCAATGAGTGCTTCGGGAACCAGTGGCAGTCATCAAAGGGTTAAGCCAGAAGATATGTTAAATATCTCTTTTAAGACTCCAAGTTTAGACTACCTTGAAGAGTATTCGCTGTTGATTACTCCTTCGATGCAAAAGGTTTCATCTAACAAGAAGCAAATCCAAACACTTGAACAACTACGAGATACCTTGCTTCCTAAGCTGATGAGCGGCGAAGTCAGAGTCCAATACCAAACAGAAGAAGTTGCATAACATTTGAGGTGAAGTCATTTGATGGCTTCACCTTTTTTACATTCAGGGGGCTGAATTGAATAAAAAAATTATAGGGGCAATCATTGCCTTAGTCGTAGTGATCTGTGGCTACTTGTATGCTTCGCCATACATTGCCATCAATAACATCAAGAATGCTGCACAAGTAGGTGATAGCGAAAAGGTGTCCAAGTACATCGACTATCCAAGTGTGCGTCAGAGCTTCAAAGATCAAATGAATGCCATGATGATGAAAGAGATGGCAACCCATAAAGATGATGGTTTCGCAGCACTAGGTGCCATGCTTGCATCTACCATGGTAGACAAGATGATTGATGGTTTTGTCACACCTGAAGGGATGACCATGATGATGCAAGGCAAAGACCTTAAAGATGCAGCACATTCATCACAGGGAGCATCAACAACAGAAACCAAAGAAGAAGATCAAGCAGAGTACAAAACTCGCTATACCTCATTCAGTGACTTTGAGGTTGTGATCCAACATCCAAATGATTCCAAAGCCGTCACTGTCAAAATGGTTCGTGATGGTTTGAGTTGGAAAGTGAATAAGATCGCTGTGCCGATGGATTAAGTAAAAGAGAACAAAGAGGAAAAACAGAATGATAAAGCGCATGATTCAAATGGGATTTGGCTTGATTGCTGTAGTTAGCTTTGCTGCAACCGTTCAAGCAGCACCGGCTAAATTCAATCATAGCGGCATACAAAAAGGTAAAGTCATAGAAACCTGTTATCACTCTCCTTGTTCAGTCGCCAAGTTTGTCTCTTACAAACAACTGAATAAGACAGCGACTGAATCCAAGATTCAAGTCACCTTGCTGGGCGGTAGTCGTGAGTGGGAAGCCAAGAAAATTGACTGGAATAGATCGCCACATAAAGTCACTGTGAATTGCTCATACCAACGACCAACAGTTCAGATTGGTTCACAAAAGACTCTGATTCCACTCAATGATGGTTTAGGTGTTCCTGGAGTACTGATGGTAGATGCTGAACTCTATCTATATGTTTGCCATAAGTTTGAGGGCGCTATTGAGAATGCTGTGCAGAAGTATGGCTATAACGTGCAGGACGATGAATAAGGTTTCTTAGCTTTACATCATATAAAAAATTAATGAGTCCAGGTTATATGGATAAGTTTAGGGGGAAATAATCAAGTGACTAAGATGACCGAATCAGACATTGAGCTGATGGCGATAGAGCAACTAGAGGGATTGGGCTATACCTATGTGTATGGACCTGAGATTGAATCGAAGGGCACTAACCCTCTACGAAGCTATAAGCAGGTCATCTTGGAAGACAAAGTGCTTGATGCATTACAACGCTTAAATCCTCATTTAAGCCAAGACAAATGTACTGAAGCACTAAAGCAAGTCACCAATATTCAATCCCCTGATCTACTCAGTAATAACCAAGCATTCCACCGACTGCTCACTGAGGGCATTAACATTGAGGTGAGCAAAGAGGGTAACACTCAAGGTGAGTATGCTTGGTTGATTGACTTTGAGAATCCAACCAATAACGAATTCCTTGTCGTCAATCAAGTAACCATCAAAGAAGATCGCTGGACAAGACGACCAGACATTATCTTGTATGTGAATGGCTTACCCTTGGTGGTCATTGAACTCAAGAATGCAACAGACGAGAATGCCACTGTAGAAGGCGCATACAAGCAAATACAGACCTATCAAAGCCAAATCCCTAGCTTGTTTACCTACAATGCTTTCAACGTCATCTCTGATGGTTTAGAGGCGAAAGCAGGTACTGTCTCAGCAGACTACAGTCGCTACATGGCGTGGAAGACAAACAATGGTCAAACCAAAGCCAAGAAGACACAAGCACAGCTAGAAGTCCTGATTCATGGTTTACTGAATCCAGTCACACTACTCGACATGATTCGACACTTCATTGTCTATGAATCAACGAAGCACGAGGATACCAATGGCTTAATCACCATTAAGACCATCAAGAAGATGGCTGCATATCATCAGTACTATGCAGTGAATGCAGCAGTCCTCTCGACTATTCGTGCGTCTGCAGTGAACTCGGACTCGAAATCAGCAGAAGTTGCCATGCAACATCAAGGTAGAAGTAAGCTCGAATTGGTACAGCAACAAGCAGTCGGTGACAAGAAAGCCGGTGTGGTATGGCATACCCAAGGCTCAGGTAAGTCTTTGTCTATGGTTTTCTACACAGGCAAGATTGTCTTGGCTTTGGATAATCCAACAGTCGTTGTGATCACAGATCGTAATGATCTAGATGATCAGCTCTTTGGTACATTCGCTGCATCAAGCCAACTCCTTAGACAAACACCACGACAAGCAGACAGCCGAGAAGAACTCAAAGAGTTACTCAAGGTGGGTTCAGGTGGCGTGATCTTCACCACCATCCAAAAGTTCCAACCGGATGATGGCACTAGCGTCTACGAGCAACTGTCAGACCGAACCAACATTGTCGTGATTGCAGATGAAGCACATCGTTCTCAGTATGGCTTTAATGCCAAGGAAGTCGATGTCAAAGATGAAGATGGCAAGGTTGTCGGTAAACGTACTGTCTATGGTTTTGCCAAGTACATGCGTGATGCACTTCCTAATGCTACTTACCTTGGTTTCACAGGAACACCAATTGAGAAGACGGATGTAAACACACCTGCAGTCTTCGGGAACTATGTAGATATCTATGACATCTCGCAAGCAGTGGAGGATGGTGCAACTGTTCGTATCTTCTATGAAAGCCGCCTAGCTAAGATTGCCATCAGTGAGGAAGGCAAAGAGCTGATTGAAGACTTTGATGACCAGTTTACTGAAGATGACTTAAACCAAACTCAAAAAGAACGTGCGAAGTGGGCAAGAGTCGAAGGTTTGATCGGCAGTAAAGAACGTATCAAAGCCATTGCAAAGGACATCGTAGAACACTTTGAGCAGCGTCTTAAAGCCAATGCAAACCAAGGCAAAGGCATGATCGTCAGCATGTCTCGCAGGATCGCTGTAGACCTTTACAACGAGATTGTAAAGATCAAACCAGAGTGGCACAGTGATGATCTGAATGATGGTGTAATCAAAGTTGTGATGACTGCCTCAGCTTCAGATGGTGAGGTGATTGCTAAACATCACACTACCAAGCAACAGCGCCAACGCTTAGCAGATCGTATGAAAGACAATGATGATAAGCTCAAACTCGTTATTGTTCGTGATATGTGGCTGACTGGTTTCGATGCCCCAAGTATGCACACCCTTTACATCGACAAACCAATGAAAGGTCACAACCTCATGCAAGCGATTGCACGAGTCAACCGTGTCTACAAAGACAAGGCTGGTGGCTTGGTTGTGGACTATCTTGGTATCGCATCTGACTTGAAAGAAGCCTTATCGTTTTACTCAGAAGCAGGTGGTAAAGGTGATCCTGCATTGGTGCAGGATGAAGCTGCAACGATCCTGCAAGAAAAGCTAGAAGTGCTTGATGGCATTTTGCATGGCTTCAACTACCAAGAGTACTTCACTGCAGATACTTCTCGTAAGCTCAACATCATTTTAGAAGCGGAAGAGCATATCCTTGGTGTAGATCAAGGAGAAGGGAAGACTCGCTTCCTGACAGCAGTCACAGCGATGTCACAGGCATTCGCATTAGCTGTACCTCATCCACATGCTATGGAAGCTGCACCAGTGGTGGCATTCTTCCAAGCAGTCAAAGCACGTCTTGCTAAGTTTAGTGATGGTACAGGCAAGATTTCTGGCTTAAGTAATGCTGAGCTTGAAGCCAAGGTAAAGCAAACCATTGACCAAGCTCTAGTCACAGAGCAAGTGGTAGATATCTTCGATGCTGCAGGGATTCAGAAACCAGATATCTCGATTCTCTCTGATGAGTTTATGCAGGAGATGAAAGACTATAAGCATAAGAACATTGCGCTTGAAACACTTAAGAAGTTACTTGGTGATGAGATTAAGGTACGAGAGCAACGCAGTGTCACCCAAGGTAAGAAGCTCATGGATATGTTGAGTTCAGCAATTAAGGGTTATCAGAACAAGGTACTTACTGCAGCAGAAGTCATTGATGAACTGATCAAGTTAGCTAAGACAATTCAGGAGTCAGACAAACTGGCTGAAGAACTCAACCTGACTGAATACGAATATGCGTTCTACTCAGCAGTAGCAGACAATGACAGTGCTCGAGAATTGATGCAGAAAGACATATTGAGAGAACTTGCAGTCGTACTCACTGATTCTATTCGTAAGAATGTGACTTTGGATTGGACGATCAAGGAAGCTGCTAGAGCAAAGTTAAGAGTCATCGTGAAGAGATTGCTGAAGAAGTATGGCTATCCACCTGATATGGCTTTATTGGCTACAGAAACTGTATTGGAACAGGCTGAGCAGTTGGCTGAAGAGCTTTCCAGTTCAAAAGAATAGGGTACAGATAGTGTTCAAAAAGACCGCTATATTAACCATAACCAAGGGGGCATTTTTACACTGCTGCTAACAAGGACAACCCTTCACTTATACTAGCTCAAAACTGATCTGACAGTTCCCCGTTTTTTATTGTGCCTGTCAGGTTAAATTTGGGCTAAATTCTTATCAGCCCAAATTCGTTTTCCATTAAGTAAAGTTTCAAATGGGCTTCCTGTTTGACATCTTTTGGGAATAGTTTCGGATATTTTGTTGTTCTAACTTTTCATGATGCTGTTGAATTTAGTCCAGATCTCATAAAACATTGTATAACTGAAACGCTGGAAAACCTATTTAGCAAATTTGGGGTGTAGTTTCCACTTGAAATAATTCAATTAAAAATAAATGTATGTATTTTATTTATTTTTTGATATATTTCAGTTTAACCTAAAAACGACTAGTGATAGTTATAAAAAGTTGTGCTTAGAAGAATCTTTATTATTTTCAGAGGTTTACTTATGAAAAAGTTAGTAATCTTATTATCAATGTCGACGGTTTTTTTATCAGCTTGTGGTAATAAACATGACAAAATGGTTGGCTACTGGCAATTAGAAAATGTGCAAGGAAAGCGCATTATGCAAATTTTTAAAGAGGGTAAAGATAGTTATATTCTTAAAGAAAATGTGGTTGCTCGTAGTAATGTGGTGAATGGTAAAGAGGGAAGTTCTCTCGTATTGGAAAAAAAAGATGATACTTTAGCGGTTAATAATGGTTTAGCTGCTATGCCCTTACATTTATCTGATGATGGTCAAACATTACGTATTTCTAAAAATCAGTACAAAAAAGTAGATGAAAATTTTGTCAATAAAACAATAGAAAATATTAAAGTGTGTCATGAAATTGAAACAGAATATCGGACTAAAGTTAAAGAACTACCTATTTTTACTCGTGACCCTGCAATTCAAGAGCAACGTAAAACGTTGGCTGAGTCAACTACTAAAAAAATGCAAGCCATTGAAGATTGTAAATTTGGTATCTACTGATAATTACACTATTTAATGAGGGTGTAAATAATTCTGTGTAAATGTGGTTTTAAAAATACTTGGTTACACGTTCATCAAACATGATACTAAAACGATTCATGGCAGCTTTCCAATTCTGAATGGGCATCGTCCATTTTTTGCTTGCTGCCATAATCGCTAAATATACCACTTTTTTCACAGATTCATCGGTTGGGAAGATTTTTCTTTTCTTGGTGGCATGGCGAATGACACTGTTCAAGGATTCAATTGCATTGGTGGTATAAATCGCCTTGCGAATGTCCATTGGATAGGCAAAGAACGTGTTGAGATTCGACCAGTTGGCAAGCCATGATTTACTGATTTGAGGATATTTATCGTCTCACTTTTGACCAAATTCATCCAGGGATGACATACAATCGATACAGCGCATCATTATTATTGAAAATGGTGCCATGATGAATAGGGTATTTGATTGGTATATGCAGTTGCCTCTTGAGTGGCAGTCGAGCCTGTTTGTCTATCGTGGGCATGGGGCCAACATTAAAACAGTAGTTAAATTATTAGAACAAGTATCGGATAACTGCTTGTTGGCATTTTATGGTGATCTTGATCCGTATGGGATTAATATTGCCTCTCATTTTTATAAAATACGTCCTTTAGCCCTGATTGTGCCTAGTATCTGGCAGGAGATCACAGTCACTCATATCGACAACAATGTGAATAAATTCTTGAAGCAGATCGTTCAGACTAGGGATATTGCATTTGATCAAGCTGAACCTTTGATTTTAAGAGAGCTATTTCATCATGTTGATCCTAGCCAAAATAATGGACAGTACTTCCCTCTAAAGATAACGTAACGTTAACTTTGGAGATCCAAGAAATGGCCAAACGTTTTAATCCCAAATTTAAACAGCAAGCAATTGATTATGCACTTTCAAACTCACACGAGCCTACAGCTGCAATCGCCCAGAAATTAGGTGTGGGTTATTCAACTTTAGACAAATGGATTCGTGAAGCCAATCCAGTGGGTTCAAGCAAACGTCAACTTTCACCAGAACAACAGCGGATATTGGAATTAGAGAAAGAAGTCAAACAGCTTAGGGAAGTCAATGACATCTTAAAAAAAGCGCATGTGTACTTTCTGACAGATCATGCCAAGAAAAGTACACGGTAATTCAAGATCTGGATGTGAATGAAGTCACTGTATCTTCTGTCTGTAAATGCCTGGGTGTCAGCACTTCAGGCTATTATGCCTGGCGAAAGCGCCAGACCAATCTAGCGCAGAAATATAATGATTTAAAAGCCGTATATTGGCAGCATCATGCACGATTGGGTGCACCTTCATTGGTACATGACATGCATGATTTAGGTTACAGCATGAGCGAACGAACCGTTGGAAGAATGCTTAAAAAGCTTGGTTTACGTAGCAGGATTGCACGTAAATACAAGCATACGACTGATTCAAACCATCGTTTGCCTACAGCACCTAACTTGTTAGATCGTCAATTTACGGTCAATGAACCCAATAAGATCTGGACAACAGATATTACCTATATCCGTACTAAGCAAGGTTGGCTGTATTTATGTGTGATGCTGGATCTATTCAGCCGTCGTATTGTCGGTTGGCAAACCAGCTATCGAATAGACCGTCAATTGGTATGTGATGCGTTTCATTATGCAATGGCTCGTCAGGGGTATCCAATGGGTGTCATGGTACATTCGGACCAAGGCTCACAGTACTGTAGTCGTGATTTTAGGGCGCTATTATTGACGAATAACTGCGTTCAAAGTATGTCACGCAGGGGAAACTGCTGGGATAATGCAGTGACCGAAAGCTTCTTTCATACATTGAAAGTTCATGTGGTCCATGGCAGTGTATTTGCCACTCGAAAAGAAGCGAATGCTGTCTTGTTTGACTATATTGAGATTTATTACAATCGAATCAGAAGACATTCTGCAAACGGCTGTTTAAGCCCAGAAGCCTTTGAACAGAAATATTTCAAGAATTTAGAGGGATTTGTTGTCCACGATACTGTCTAGGATCAAAAACTAGATCACCTACCTGTATATCTTCGATTTTTTTCCAAATTCTCCGTGGTAAATTTAGATCCCTCTGTACACGCACTAGAGTACCCGCAATAAAACACCCAGTAAGTGCTGGTATTTCTTTCAATTTATCACCCATAAAAAATGTCCCCTATTATTTGTTAATGATAATGTATGACTGTTAATTTTTTATCGTTCAAATTCTATTCTATTTAACATAATGGGCGTTATACGAAATTTTCAAAAAAATACAATAAAAATGCGAGCTTAAGGCTCCCATTTTTGATTTTTGTGTGTTATTCACCAATTAAAATGTCTATGCGATAAACCATTTAAAATGTCCTGTTTTTAACTGCAAGAGTCAAGAACAGGATTTAAATTTCTTTGTTCATTGCTAGCTTTCTGAGCTTTACGACTCGGCATACTTTTCTTGGCACGGGAACGTTTATTCTGTTTTTCCAACTCTTCATGCTGTTGTTGGATATGGGCCAGAACTGCGCCTAACCGTTTATTCTCAACCACTTCATTCTGCTGCAGTCCAGTCAGTTTATTGAAGATACTGTAGTTGATCTTCCGTCCTTCATACATGATCGCAACAGTGCCATCCGGGTACTCCAGAAATGAAATGTATTGTCCAACTAATTTCTGGTTCAATTCAGTCGGTTCAAGCATATAAATACATTTGTCATACGTCAGGGTTAGATTCTTGGTGACCTTACGTGGTTCCTGCCAGGTAAAAATATCATCCAGTTCAAGATCAGATTCGGTTAATGGTCGATGTAAATTCTTTGAGTTACGCGCACACTTGGCGAACTTCTGATTGAACTGCTCAATGAAGCAGGGTAGCCAAGCATTGGCTTCAGCAATCGAACTGATGCCTTCCAGACGCATCTCTTTGATCAGACGATCCTGAAGTGTCCTGTTAGCACGTTCCACACGTCCTTTGGCCTGTGGTGAGTTGGCAAAAATAATATCGATGTTTAACTCATTCAGAATCCGCCCAAATTGCGTGATCTTGCTGTCTTGGCTCGATTTCTGATTCACTCGGAATACTGAGTGTTTATCGCTATAAAAGGCCAAAGGCTTGCCATATTGCTTAATGTAGGCTCTCGTGGAAAGCATATAGTCGAAGGTCGTTTCAGCCTCACAAAAGCGCAGATGCAACAGCTTTCCAGTGGCGTCATCGATATAAACCAGCAAACAGCATTTGGCGGATCGTCCTTCAAACCAGTCATGATAGGAGCCATCAATCTGGATCAGTTCACCGAAGCAATCACGGTTATATCTAGGCTGATATGGACGTTTCAGACGCTTGGATCGCGGAATCCAGAGCTCATTGGCAGTCATCCAGCGACGAACTGTTTCCACAGGAATATTCAGCTCAAACATGCTGCTGAGCTTCTCATGCGCCAAGGTGGGCCCAAAGCCCAGCAGATGTTCAGAAATAATGGAAAGGCACTTTGCTTTTAACAAGTCATCATGGCGACGATGGCCAGGTTGACCACGACTGGCATGAGCCAGACCTGAAACACCATCTTGATTGAGCTTCTGCAATAACCGGGTAATTTGACGGGTGGAAAGATTCAGGATTTCAGCAGCACGGACTTGGGTAATACGATGATCTCGAACGTCTTGCAGAACCGCAAGACGTTGAATTTCTTTGTCAGACATAGTGATCAGCATCTATATTTCATATCCAGTCCATGATGGTTAAATCATCATAAACTAGACATTTTTATTGGTGAGAATACAGACACTTTAAATGGGTTCTAACATTTCGATTTCGTATAAGGTGTATTATGTTAATTTTAGGGGAACTTAATTCTATAGGTGATACCAATGGACAAAAAGATAGAAGATAAAACTAAAGATATTAATGAAAAAATTCAAAAATTGGATTTAGCTATCCAAGAACTAATAGAAACTACAGACAATTTTTTTATTAATGATAAGTACTATGGAATTGAATGCGCTTTTATTTTAGACCATGCACTAAATATTAAAATGCACTTTTTCAACAAGTATCCAGCATTTGCACCACCTCACTTACGAGGAGTAGAAAATTATGATCGAATTATACATATTAGAGAAAATAATCCTGAAGATAAGCTAGAACAAATTTCTCCTCTTAAAGACTAAATTTTCTAATCTCGTACTTAGAATCCCCTACCATTTAACATAATGGTGGTTATACGAAATTTCAAAAAAATACAGTAAAAATGGGAGCTTAAGGCCACTGCTGTCCCATAAATATAACAAGTGTTAGCAGCAGTGTAAAAATAACCCTCTAACGGCATTTTAAAACTGACCCCCTTGGTTAATATAGCGGTCTTTTTGGACTGCTCAACATGTTAACTTTGGAGCAAGCAGTGACCATCCAAATTCTTCATCAACAAGGTAAATCCATTAAAGCCATTAGTCGTGAACTTGGGGTATCCAGGAATACCGTACGTAAATATTTACGGCAAAACACCACACCTCAGTATCGGCGTACACAACCTAGAATAAGTATTCTTGATCCATATAAACCCTATTTGCTTGAACGTGTAAATGCAGCTCATCCTGAATGGATTCCTGCCGTTGTGCTCTATAAGCAGATTTTAGGGTTTGGATATCCAGGAAAGATCAGGATATTGAGGGAATATCTTGCAACATTAAAACCCGTTGCCAAATCAGAACCCGTCATTCGTTTTGAAACCCAACCTGGTCAACAAATGCAGGTTGATTTCACCACGATTCGACGTCACCATACGACTTTGAAAGCCTTTGTGGCCACATTAGGTTATTCCAGAGCAACCTTCGTGAAATTTTATGATCATGAACGGACGGATGCATGGATCGATGGTCTGGAAAATGCATTTCAGTTCTTTGGGGGCGTACCTCAGGAAATCCTGTTTGATAACGCTAAAACGATCATGATTGAACGGGATGCCTATCAGGAGGGGCAGCACAAATGGAACCCCAAACTGCTCGATTGTGCCAAGAAATATGGCTTTCGCCTCCCGCGTATGTAAACCCTACCGCGCACAGACCAAAGGCAAAGTTGAACGCTTTAATGGATATCTCAAATCAAGCTTTATTGTGCAATTGAAAGCAAGCCTTAAGACTTCAGGCTTATTGTTGGATGTTGATGTTGCTAATGCCCACATTGGTCGGTGGTTGCATGAAACCGCCAATCAGCGGATTCATGCAACCACGCAAGAAAAACCAGCTGTTCGACTGCAGCAAGAGCAGCAAAGATTCGCGCCATTACCGCAATCAAATACGGTTTCCAGCATTGTGCCTGTTACAGCGGCACCGCATGTGATGCCCTACGAGAGTTTGCAGCATCCATTATCAGTATATGACCAGTTGCTGGGAGTTTCCTGATGAATCTGCAATTGGCGGAGTGATTTCTCAAAATGGCAAGTTGATGACAATTGTTCCGCTGGATGAACAACTTTTGGTTGAGGCACGTATTTCACCGCGAGATATTGCTTTTATTCATCCTGGGCAAGATGCACTGGTGAAGATCACCGCGTATGATTATTCTATTTATGGTGGGTTGAAAGGAAAAGTTTCTATTATTTCTCCAGACACCTTGAGAGATGAAGTTAAGCAAGATCAATTTTATTATCGAGTGTATATTCGAACGGATTCAGGAAAATTGATGAATAAAGCAGGCAAACAATTCAGTATTACTCCTGGCATGGTTGCAACAGTCGATATTAAAACAGGGGAGAAAACGATCTTAGATTATCTAATAAAACCATTTAATAAAGCGCAAGAGGCTTTAAGAGAAAGGTAAGCGTCCGCTGAACCCCACACTCTTTGAGTGGAACGTTCTTTAAAAAAACGTTCCACTTTATTGAATATTTATCAATACCGCATAGCTCGATGCAGGGTGCTATCTTCAGATATCTTATTTAACATAAAATGAAGTTATGCGACTTCAGAATGACCTAATACTTGAGAATAAATATGACCCAAAAAATACTAGATCGATTTTCTTCACTAATAGAAGAAGGTGATTCAATCTATCAAAAATGTGAAGCCGCTGGATCTGGTTATAATCCTGAATTACAATCAGCTTTTATCGAATGGCAAATGAAATCTAAAAATATATTAAGCATTACTTGTGGTGAAAAGTCACATTATTTGTCTCAGTTTGATAAAAATCTTAAAGCAGGAATGGGGGATACAAGAAAAGCAATATTAAATCGCGTGATTCCAATTTTAAGAGCGGCAGAAGATGATTTAAAAAATGGTTTTCTAATCACAATCAAAAAACTAATTCAGTCAGAGGTTTTTGATAGTGAGTTGGATCAAGCACAGCATTTCCTTGATTCAGGTTATAAAGTAGCTTCTGCTGTCACTGCTGGTGTAGTTTTAGAAACAGCAATTAAAGAATTAGCTAAAAATAACGGAATTGATATTTGCCAAGAAGGTACTACTAAACCTAAAAAACTTGATGCTCTTAATTCTGAATTAAAAAATGCTAATATCTATAGTGCTCTTCAACATAAGCAAGTTTTAACTTTGGCACATATAAGAAATAAAGCTGCTCATGGGGAGATTGAGGAATTTAATGATAACGATGTACAGAATATGATCCGAGATGTTGAAAGATTCTTACTTGAATATGCTTCTTAATACAACAAAAAAAGAGTCCACGTTATCTAATGGTGGACTCTAGTTCCAAATTTGAGACTAATAGAGTATCTATTTTCCAGATATTGAAATCATAGCCACGCAGACTTGCGTAGGTTTGACTGATACGCAAGTCGAGTAGCGGTCTGATTTCCGCATAACTTATGTTATGTTACTTGGGATACACTTGACGGTAAGATAATTTATTATTGCAACCGTCAAGTGCAGCACCAACGATATTATTGTAGGGTGCTGTGTTTAGATATCCTATTTAACATAATCAATATTATACGAAATGCTTTTGTAACTCCAAAATAGAAATGTCCGGTTTCTCCAAAGTAAAAATGTCCGCTTTTAGAATATGCGCTGTTGCAATTTTCTTAGCGGACGGTTTGATATGTTGGTGTCTATGTCGGATAAAGAACTTA